>JAJNQE010000170.1 GCA_021154985.1 Hydrogenophaga sp. | reverse complement strand
AGGAGGTAACACCTCTCCACCGACAAGCCCAGAGAGTTCGCTCTGTGGGCCCTAAGGTGAGGATCAGAGCAACAGAGACGAGCCGATTCAGTTCGGGTGAAACGGGCAATCTCTACGCGCAGCAATACCAAATAGGCCAGCCTGAGGCGACACGGTTCGCCGTGTTGAGGATCCTTGTGGTTCCGCGAGGAGAGCTGGCGGGTAGGTAGCACCGAGCCGGGTGGGCAACCCCCGGCCCAGATGAATGGCGGTCACGTTCGGGCCTTCGCAAGAGGGTCCGGACGCACAGAATCCGGCGTAACGGCGCGCTTCACACTTATTCGAAACCTGTTGATGGCGGTCAATGCGCTCATCTCACAGGTTGAATCCACCCAGGCTCTGCAACCGCTCCACATGGGCCAGCAGCGAGCGCTTGGCCACCGGCCACAGCCGTTCCGGCACATCGTTGTAGGCCAGCTTCACCCAGTCGTCTGCCGAGCCCTCGGGCAAGGCTTGCATCGCGCGCGCGACCTTGGCTTCGCGTTGCAGGCGGTGCGCCTTGAGCTGCGCAATGGCCGCCAGCGCACCGCCCTCGGCAGGGGCGCTCGGGTTGTCGGCGCCGCCCCGCAGATCACCCAGCACATAGCCGTGCGCGGGCAGGATGAACTCCACCCGGTGCTGCCGGCACCGATCGGCGAGTTTGTCGAGCGAATCCAGGTAGGCGCCCATGCTGCCGTCGGGCGGGTCGATCACCGTGGTGCTGCCGTTCAGGATGTGATCGCCGGTGAACAGAAGACCGTCTTCCACCAGCAACAGGCACAGGTGGTTGGCCGCGTGGCCAGGCGTGTGAATCACCTCCAGCGTGTGCGAGAAGGTGGTGTCGCCCGACTGCCCGATCAGCACCAGCTGTTCGCCGTCGGCCAGTTCGCGTTCGGGGGTGAAGCGGCTGTTCTCGCGCGAGGTGGGGGCGCTCGCCAGGCCCAGGATGGGTGGCTTTTCCAGGCCGGCTGCCACGCACAGGGCCTGAAGCCGGGGGGCGCCGGGGGAATGATCGGGGTGTGAGTGCGTGCAGACGATGGCCTGGATGCGGCCGCCGGCGGCGCGCCACAGGCGCTCGATGTGCGCAGGTTCATCCGGGCCCGGATCGATCACGATGTGGCCGCTGGCCGGGTCGCCCACCACGTAGCTGTTGGTGCCCGGCCCCGTCATGAAGCCAGGGTTGGACGCGGTCAGGCGCTGCACGTTTTTCAGCAAGCGCACCGGCTGCTCGTGCTGCCAGTCCAGGCTGTGCGCGATCTGGCCGTCGGGGCAGACCAGGGCGAGTTCGCCGAAAGGCGGCTCATGTTCCATGTGGCGCGACTCGGCGCCGTGCAGGGTGCCGGCGCGCGGGCAACTGGTCCACAGC
Organism: Hydrogenophaga sp.; assembly: GCA_021154985.1. Lineage (GTDB taxonomy): Bacteria > Pseudomonadota > Gammaproteobacteria > Burkholderiales > Burkholderiaceae_C > Hydrogenophaga. Next base: position 28,994 of record JAJNQE010000170.1, on the reverse strand, counting down.
GGTTCGTCGTTGCGGGCGCATGCGTCCAGCACGGCCTGCACCGTGGCGTAGGTCTGCAAACGTTCCAGCGTGCGGATGGTCGGAAAGATGATGAAGAAGCCACCAGCTTCGTGGCGCGCGAGCGCATCGGCCGGGCGCACCCAGACCGGCTCGAACTGCTCGGCCTCGTCGGCCACCGGCTGCTGTGCGGCGGGCATGCGCGCCACGAGAAAGGGCACATCGAAGCGGCGCGGCAGGTCGCGGTCGGTGATCCAGTGCGCGAGCACGAACACGCCGGCACCGTCCAGCGTGAGGCCCTTGGCTTGGCACTGTGCGGCAAACGGGGCTTTGCGGTCGAGCGTGGCGATGTCGCTGTCGTCCACCGGTGTGCCGTCGGCGCGGTGGGCCAGCAAGACACCCAGTTCTTCGAAGCTTTCGCGGATGGCGGCGATGGCTTGCGTGAGGTGCAGGTCGCTCTGCGTGGCGCGGCGTGTGCTGGTGCCATGGGCATGCGCATCGGCCGCGTCGATGCCGCCGCCGGGGAACACGTAGGCGCCGGGCGCGAAGCTCGCCGTCATGGAGCGGCGTGTCATCAGGACCTCGATGCCGGGGCGCGCCGGGTCGGTGCTGTCTCGCAGCAGCAGCACGGTGGCGGCGGGCCGCAGCGCGGCGGGCGCGCGCTGGGGATGCAGGAGTTGGGTGGGTCGGACCATGGCGGCATTTTGCGGGAAGCCGGCGCGATGCTCGCGTCGCTGGCGGGGCAGCGCCGATAATTGCGCCATGCACATCCGATTCACCAAGATGCAGGGCGCGGGCAACGACTTCGTCGTGCTGGACGAGACGCGTGGCCGGCTCGGCCTGTCTGCGGCCCAGTACCGTTTTCTGGCCGACCGGCACTTCGGTGTGGGCGCCGACCAGATCCTGAGCGTGCGCGCCACCCTGGAGCCCGGGTTGGACTTCGAGTACGTGATCCACAACGCCGACGGTGGCGAGGTGGAGCATTGCGGCAACGGCGCGCGCTGTTTTGTGCGCTTCGTGCACGACAAAGGCCTGAGCCAGCGCAACCCTCTGCGCGTGAAGGTGGCCAACGGCGAGCTCGAGTTGCACGCCCACGCCGACGGGCGCGTGACGGTGGACATGGGGCCGCCCGTGTTTTCGCTGGACCGTGTTCCGTTCAAGGCCCAGGGCCTGCAGCCCGAACCCATGGGCAACTTCGAGCGTTGGCCATTGGCCTTGCCCTATGCGGGTGACGTGCCGGTGGCGGTGCTGTCCATGGGCAACCCGCACGCGGTGCTGCTGGTGGATGACGTGAAGACAGCGCCGGTGCTGGCCTGGGGGCCGATGATCGAGCGCCACGAGCGGTTTCCCCAGCGCGTCAACGCGGGATTCATGCAAGTGGTGAGCCGCACGGAGGTGAAGCTGCGCGTGTTCGAGCGCGGATCGGGCGAAACCCTGGCCTGCGGCACCGGCGCCTGCGCCGCCGTGGTCGCCGGCATTCGCCTGGGCTTGCTCGATGCGCGCGTGGACGTGCACACCCACGGCGGCGTGCTCACCATCGAATGGCAGGACAACCGCCGCCACGACAGCCCCGTGTTCATGACCGGCCCGGCCACCACCGTGTTCGACGGCGAGATCACCCTTCCCGATATCGGCTGACCCCAGCCCCGACCCCACCGACCCATGAACAACAACATCCCGCCCATCACCGAAGACGACATTGCCAACTACCTGGCCAACACGCCCGATTTCTTCGAGCGCCACGCCAGCCTGCTGGCTGCCGTGCAGCTCACCAGCCCGCACGGTCACCGGGCGGTGAGCCTGCAGGAGCGCCAGGCCGAGATGCTGCGCGAAAAGATCAAGGGGCTGGAGCTCAAGGCGGCCGAGATGATTCGCAACGGGCATGAGAACACCACCATCGCCGACAAGCTGCAGCTCTGGACCCGTGCTCTGCTGCTCACGCGCGAGCCCACCGAGCTGCCGGTGGTGGCGGTGCGCGAACTGGCCAACCAGTTCATGGTGCCGCAGGTGGCCATCAAGGTCTGGGGCGTGGCGCCCGAGTTCGCCGGCGAGCCGTTTGCGCAAGGTGCCAGTGACGATGTGCAGGCCTTTGCTTCCTCGCTCACCCGGCCGTACTGCGGCGCCAACCCGGGGCTGGAGGCCGCAGGCTGGCTGGACGACCCATCGAGCGCGGCGTCGCTAGCGCTCATTCCGCTGCGCGCCGGCATCGCACCGCAGGCGTTCGGCCTGCTGGTGCTGGCGTCGGCCGACCCGCAACGCTTTGCCAGCGACATGGGCACCGACTTCCTGGAGCGCATCGGCGAGATCACCAGTGCAGCCTTGTCCCGCCTTCGCCCTGAATAAGGCCCCATGAACCTGCCGGTGCGCGCCGATTCCGCAACCCCGGCCGGTGACGACGCTGCGTTGGTGCAGGCCTACCTGAACCACGTGAAGGTCGAAAAGCGCCTGGCCGAGCGCACCGTGGCGCTCTACACGCTGGACCTGCAGCGCCTCGCGGCCCACGCGGCCGAAGGCCGGGTTGGTCTCAAGGACGTTCAAAACGCGCACATTCGCCGCTGGATCGCGCAGATGCACAGCGCCGGACGCAGCGCGCGTGGCATCGCGCTCATCCTTTCGGGCTGGCGCGGGTTTTACGTGTGGTTGGGGCGCCAGGGGCTCGTTGGCCACAACCCGGTGCAGGACGTGCGTGCGCCCAAGGCCGGCAAGCCGCTGCCCAAGGCGCTGGGGGTGGACGAATCGGTGCAGCTCGCCTCGCACGTGGAAGAGGCCGACCACCCGGCGCTGGAAGCACGCGACGCTTGCATCACCGAGCTGCTCTACGGTTGCGGCCTGCGCATCGGCGAGCTGGTGGGTCTGGACGTGGCGGCCAGCGGCACCGCGCGCGGCTGGATCGATGTGCAGGACGGTGAAGCGCATGTGCTGGGCAAAGGCTCCAAGCGGCGCAGCGTGCCGGTGGGCCAGGCCGCGCTGGCGGCGCTGGCTCGCTGGCTTGAACTGCGCACCCCATGGGCGGGTGAGGACGCGGCCCTGTTCATCGGCTCGCGCGGCCAGCGCCTCACGCCACAACACATCCGCGTGCGCCTCAAGCGCCGCTCGCGCCTGGCGGGGTTGGCCACGCCGGTGCATCCGCACATGCTGCGCCACTCGTTCGCCAGCCACGTGCTGCAGTCCAGTGGCGATCTGCGCGCGGTGCAGGAGCTGCTGGGCCACGCCAGCATCAGCACCACGCAGGTCTACACCCGGCTGGACTTCCAGCACCTGGCCAAGGTGTACGACGCCGCGCACCCCCGCGCGCACGCCAAGGGCAAACCACCCAAAGCCTGAGCGTGGGTGGGCGGGGCCGACAATACCCGCATGAAAACCATCCGCCTCAAGCCCGGCAAAGACCGATCCCTCCTGCGCCGCCACCCCTGGGTGTTCGACGGCGCCATCGCCAAAGGCGGCGGCGATGCAGGTGAAACCGTGCGGGTGGAAAGTGCCGAGGGGCAGTTTCTGGCCTGGGGTGCGTTCTCGCCCGCGTCCAACATCCGCGTGCGCGCCTGGAGCTTTGACGAGGCCCAGCGCATCGATGCCGACTTCTTGCGTGCCACGCTGGCGCGCGCCATCGCGCTGCGTGGCCGCCTGGGCATCGAAAGCGACGGCGTGCGGCTGGTGCACGGCGAGTCCGACGGCGTGCCCGGCCTCATCGTCGACCGCTATGGCGACACGCTGGTGGCGCAGTTCACCGCCTGTGGCGTGGAGCGGCACAAGGCCGTCATCGCCGACGCGCTGATCGAGCTCACCGGCTGCCCGCGCCTGTACGAGCGGTCTGATACCAGCAGCCGCAAGCTCGAAGGCCTTGCGGAGGTCACCGGCTGGTTGCGCGGCAGCGGCCCCACTGCGCTGGTGCTGCGCGAGCACAGCTGGCAACTTGGCCTGGACATTGCCCAGGGCCACAAGACCGGCTTCTACCTGGACCAGCGCGACAGCCGCCTGGCCTGCAGCCAGTACGCGAGCCGGCTGAAGTTCGAGCACCTGCTCAACTGCTACAGCTACTCCGGTGGTTTCACCGTGGCCGCGTTGGCGGGCGGGGCACAACACGTCACCTCCATCGATTCGTCTGCCCCCGCCTTGCAGCAGGCCGCCGCCAACGTGGCGCTCAACGGCATCGACGCTTCGCGCGCCAGCTTCATGGACGCCGATGTGAACGCCTCGCTGCGCCAGTTCGTGGCCGAGGGCCGCCAGTTCGACGCCATCGTGCTCGACCCGCCCAAGCTCGCGCCCACCGTGGCCCACGCCGAGCGCGCCGCCCGCGCCTACAAGGACATCAACCGCCTGGCCTTCAAGCTGCTCGCGCCGGGCGGTGTGCTGTTCACCTTCTCGTGCTCGGGCGGCATCGGGGTGGAGCTGTTCCACAAGATCGTGGCCTCCGCCGGGCTGGATGCCGGCGTCGACGGCGCCATCCTGCAGCGCCTGGGTGGCGCCTGCGACCATCCCATGACGGTGAATTTCCCCGAGGGCGAGTACCTCAAGGGACTGGTTGTCATGAAAAAACAGTAGGGTGTGCAGGCCTCGGAGGGCTCGCATACACTTGCGCGCTTCTTTCGACCGGCCCACCCGTTCGCCCACCTTCCACACCGTCGCGCCCGCCATGTCCCTCATCCCCGCCACCATCCTCACCGGTTTCCTCGGCTCGGGCAAAACCACGCTGCTCAAACGCGTGCTCACCGAGGCGCATGGGCAGAAGATCGCGGTGATCGAAAACGAGTTCGGCGAAGAGAATATCGACAACGAAATCCTGGTGGCCGACACCACCGAAAACATCATCCAGATGAGCAACGGCTGCATCTGCTGCAGCATTCGCGACGACCTGCGCGCCACGCTGCGCGACCTGGCCGAAAAGAAGCGCAAGGGCGAACTCGACTTCGACCGCGTGGTGATCGAAACCACCGGCCTCGCCGACCCCGGCCCGGTCGCGCAAACCTTCTTCATGGACGACGAGGTGGCCGAGCAGTACCTGCTGGATTCCATCCTCACGCTGGTGGACGCCAAGCACGCTGCCGAGCAGCTCAACACGCGCCAGGAAGCGCGCCGTCAGGTGGGCTTTGCCGACCAGATTTTCATCAGCAAGTCGGACCTGGTGAGCGCCGAAGACCTGGGCGCGCTGACCCACCGCCTCAAGCACATGAACCCGCGCGCGCCGATGCGGGCCACCCACTTCGGCGAGGTGGCGCTCAAGGAGGTGTTCGATCTGCGGGGCTTCAACCTGAACGCCAAGCTCGACATCGACCCGGATTTCTTGAAGGCCGATGACCACGATCATGGCCACGACCACCATGACCACGAGCACGGCGAGCATTGCGACCACCCCTCGCACCAACATGATCATGGTCATGAAGGCCATGCTCACCACCATCACCACGACGATGACGTCAAGAGCTTCGTCTACCGCGCAACCCGCCCGTTCAACCCCGCCAAACTCGAAGACTTCCTGGGCGCCATCGTGCAGGTGTACGGCCCGCGCATGCTGCGCTACAAGGGCGTGCTCAACATGGAAGGCACCGACCGCAAGGTGATCTTCCAGGGCGTGCACCAGCTCATGGGCAGCGATCTGGGCCCGTTGTGGGCCGAAGGCGAGCAGCGTGTCAGCAAGATGGTGTTCATCGGCATCGATCTGCCGCGCGACATCCTGGTGCAGGGCCTGGACCAGAGCCTGGTCTGAACGCCGCGCCGCCGTGCTGTTTGTCTCGCTTCTCCAACGCCTGGGTTTCCCCTCGCGACCGGATTCCGGGAGCGTTGCCGCCACCTCGTTACAATCGCGCCCCATGCCGGTGGCCCGGCGGTCTTCCAGTGCAGGTGCTCGCCAACGGCAGAGTCCCGGTTCAGGTGGGGGTATAACCTTTCAACCGTCGGCCATGCCGACACAGGTTGATGCGGCCCAACCCCGCACACCGGACCCGGATCAAGCACCGTCAGGCACTGAGAGGAGACCCGTTGTGAAAGCCCCGGCTACCAAGTCAGCGAAACCAGCCAAGTCCGCAAGCGCCAAAGGGCGCACGTCGGCGGCCATGGCGGCGGTGCCTGCTGCGCGCAAGCCCGTGGCCAAGAGCGCCGCCAAGCCGGCTGCCAAAGCTGCGGTGAAGCCGGTGCCCAAGGCGGCGGCCAAGCCCGCAGCGAAAGCCCCGGCCAAGTCGGCTGCAAAGCCCGTGGTCAAAGCGGTCACCAAGGTCGTTCCCAAAGCGCCCAAGCCCGTGGCCAAAGCCGCGGCCAAAGGCTCTGTCCAATCGAAAGCAAGCGCACAGACTTCCAAAACTGCTTCCAAGCCAGTGGCCAAGCCCGCTGTTGCGAGCAAATCCGCTGCCGCAGCCAAGAAGGCCGCTGCACCGGCCAAGCCCACGCCTTCCCGCACACCCGCGGTCAAGCCCACACCGGCGAATTCCGCCAAATCCAAGGCACAGCCCGCCGCCAAGGCGGCTGTTCCCACCGTGACCCCTTCTGCTCCCCGGGCGGCCACCGCCGCCCCCGTCTCCAAAGTTGCCAGCGCCAAGCGGGCGCCGGCTCCAGCCCCTGTGGTGGTCGAGCCCACGCCCCGTCCCTTGGGCAAGCGCGCGGCCAAAAAAGTCATGATGGAGCAGATGACCCAGGCTGCGGTGGTGCCCACCCACGCACCCGACGCTGCCAAAGCGACTTTTTCCCACACGAACGAACGTGCCGTCATGACTCCTCCCGTCCCCTCCTCGATCCAGAAAGACCCCAAGCGGGCCAACAACTGGAAGACCCTGCCCGCCGATCAGTTGACCGATCAGGACGTGCAGGCCATGCCCGACAGCGAATACATGAGCGACCTGCAGCTGGCCTACTTCCGCCGCAAGCTTTCGCTGCTCAAGGCCGACATGCTGGCCAACGCCGGCGAAACCACCGAACACCTGCGTGAAGACACCGTGGTGGTGCCTGATCCGGCCGATCGCGCCACGATTGAAGAAGAACACGCCCTGGAATTGCGCACCCGCGACCGCGAGCGCAAGCTGCTCAAAAAGATCGAACAGGCGATTGCCCGCATCGATTCAGGCGACTACGGTTACTGCGAAGAAACCGGTGAGCCCATTGGTGTGGGCCGGCTGATGGCCCGCCCCACCGCCAGCCTGTCGCTGGAAGCCCAGCAGCGGCGTGAGCTCAAGCAGAAGATGTTCGGGGACTGAGCTTCTCCCACCCGTCACGATCCCGACCACTCCCGGCACCCGATCCATGTCCAAGGACGATTCCAACGGCGGCTTCCTATCGAAGGTGGTCAAGTTCGTGCGCCATCCGACCACGAGCTGGGCCGATCTGGACACGCGCCAGGCCGACCGCGAGAGCGAGTACAGCAAGGCCGCGCTGAAGGAGATGATCGAGCGCAAGCGGCGCAACGACTTCGTGCGCAAGCGCGAGTTCGACATGCTGCGCAAAATCCGCAGCCGGGAGGGATCGAGTCCCGAAGGTCCGGGCATGCGACCTTCGTTCTTCCAGAGCAGCCTGCCTTCCAAGCCGGATGACCGTGCCGAGACGCTCAAGAAGATCGACGAGATCGAAGCCCAGATGTCGATGCAGTGGTGGAAGACCAAGGGGCCGGACTCGCTGGTGAGCACCGGCTCCAGCCTCAATCCGGCGGCGGCCGGGAATTCGGGGGGTTCTCCGCTGAAGGCCAAGGAAGAGGTGCCCGTGGTGAGCGCGCCCGATCCGCAGGCGCGGCAGCGCCAGGCGCAGTACGACGAGACCGAACCCGCACCGCTGCCCGTGGTGGCCGGCAAGGCACCCGTCAGCGCCGCGAACACCCGCAATCCCGTCACGACCGAGCAGGCGAACGCCAGTGCCGCGGCCAAGGCCGTCCAGGGGCCGAACCGCACTGGCCTGATGGCACCCACCCAGCCCAGCGAACTGGGCAGTTCACATTCCAGCGGTGGCGCTTTTTCCGCGTCGCATTTTTATTCGCTCGATGTGCAGGAGATCGTTCAGGACCCCGACGTCGAGGAAGCCGCGATCCGCTTCGCCAACGGCGATGACGCGGGCGCCGAGCAAGGTTTGATGGAGGTGTTGGGTGAAGGCGGCTCGAAAGTCGACCAGATCGACGACTGGCTGGCCCTGTTTGACCTGTACCGTGCCACCGGCCAGCTGGCGCCCTTCGAGAGCCGCGCGGTCGACTTCGTCAACCGCTTCAGCCGCTCGGCCCCACAGTGGTACGACATGCCGGAGACCGTGTCTTCGATGACCGGCAAGACCTTCACACCCACCGCGAGCAACAACCGCGCCGTGTGGGTGAGCGAGGCCGAGCTGGACGCCCATGCGGTGGGCACCTTGCAGAACGTTTTGCTCCGCGCCAAACAACCCTGGGTGCTCGACTGGACGCCCATGGAGTCCATGGACCTCAAGGCGGCGCGCGCCCTGCTGGGCATCTTCACGCTGTGGGGCGACCAGGACGTGGAGCTGCGCTTCCTGGGCTCGGCCGTGTTCCGCGACCTGCTCAAGAACTTCACGCCCTCGGGCCGCCGCGATGTGGAGCAGCTCTGGTGGGAGCTGCGCATGGCGGTGTTGCGCGTGATGAACCGGCCCGACGAGTTCGAGCTGACCGCGCTGGATTTTTGCGTCACCTACGAAGTGTCCCCGCCGGGTTGGGAAAAGCCTCGCTGCCATGTCACGTCCATCGCAGCCGACCGCTCCGACGACGTTGGCCAGTCGGTGCTCAGCGAAGCGGTGTTGGAGGCGGTGCCTTCGGCGTACCCGAGCGAGTCCGTGCTGGAAGGCCAGTCATCCGAATTCAACCAGCTGGGCCTGGTGGAGCTCTCGGGCGAGATCCGGGGCGACCCTCAGGCCACGCTGGACATGCTGGAGCGCCGCCTTGTGGGCGCCGACGTGTTGATCATTTCCTGCCGCAACCTGATCCGGGTGGACTTCTCGGCCGCGGGCACCTTGCTCAACTGGGTGTCACAGCACCACGCCGAGCGCCGCCTGGTGCAGTTTGTGGATGCGCACCGCCTGGTGTCGGCCTTCTTCCACGTCATCGGCATCACCGAGTACGCCAAGGTCGTGGTCCGCAACGACTGATCCGCACTCGCGGGTCGCACACGTTGTTTCAAACAACGTCGCCGGGGGCGGTTGCAGGTCCCCGAATCAACCCCAACTGAAAGCCATGGAATCATTTCACGGAACCACGATCGTCTGCGTGCGCCGCCAGACGCCTGAAGGCGTTCAGGTCGCCATCGGAGGCGACGGCCAGGTCACGCTGGGCCACATCGTCATCAAGGGCACGGCCCGCAAGGTGCGCAAGCTGCACCACGACAAGGTACTGGCGGGTTTTGCCGGTGCCACCGCCGACGCTTTCACGCTGTTCGAGCGCTTTGAGGCCAAGCTGGAAAAACACCAGGGGCACCTGGCGCGCGCAGCCATCGAACTCACGCGGGACTGGCGCACCGACCGCGTGCTGCGCCGCCTGGAGGCCATGCTTGCGGTAGCCGATCACAGCGCCTCGCTGATCATCACCGGCAACGGCGATGTGCTGGAGCCCGAGCACGGCATCGTGGCCATCGGCTCGGGTGGCGCGTATGCGCAGGCCGCAGCCAAGGCCCTGCTCGACCACACCGATCTGAGCGCCGAAGAGATCGTGCGCAAATCCCTGGGTATCGCCGGTGAGTTGTGCATCTACACCAACATGAACCACACGGTGGAGGTGCTCTGACATGTCATCCATGACCCCGCAAGAGATCGTTTCCGAACTCGACCGTTTCATCATCGGCCAGAAGGGCGCCAAACGCGCCGTGGCCATCGCGCTGCGCACCCGCTGGCGGCGCCAGCAGGTGGACGACAAGCTGCGCCCCGAGATCACACCGAAGAACATCCTCATGATCGGCCCCACCGGCGTGGGCAAGACCGAGATCGCGCGCCGCCTGGCACGCCTGGCCGATGCGCCCTTCATCAAGGTCGAGGCCACCAAGTTCACCGAGGTCGGCTACGTGGGCAAAGACGTGGACAGCATCATCCGCGACCTGGCCGAGATCGCGATCAAACAGACGCGCGAAGTGGAGATGCGCAAGCAGCGCGTGCGCGCCGAAGACGCGGCCGAAGACCGCATCCTGGACATCCTGATCCCGCCGGCGCGCAGCGCCGAGCCGGTGGCCAACGTGGTGCCGTTGCCCGAGAGCACGGCGCGGCAGAACTTCCGCAAGAAACTGCGCGAAGGCGACCTGAACGACCGCGAGATCGAGATCGACCTGCTGGAAACGCGCCCGGCCATGGAGATCATGGGGCCGGCCGGCATGGAAGACATGGCCGAGCAACTGCGCGGCATGTTCAGCCAGATCGGTGCGGGCAAGCGCCAGACGCGCAAGCTCAAGATCTCGGAGGCCATGAAGCTGCTGATCGACGAAGAGGCGGGCAAGCTGGTCAACGAGGACGACATCAAGACCCGCGCGCTGCACAACGCGGAGCAGAACGGCATCGTCTTCATCGACGAGATCGACAAGGTCACCTCGCGCAGCGATTCCGGCAGCGCCGAGGTCTCGCGCCAGGGTGTGCAGCGCGACCTGCTGCCGCTGGTGGAGGGCACGACCGTGACCACCAAGTACGGCGTGATCAAGACCGACCACATCCTCTTCATCGCCAGTGGTGCCTTTCACCTGGCCAAGCCGAGCGATCTCATTCCCGAGCTGCAGGGTCGTTTTCCCATCCGTGTGGAGCTGCAATCGCTCTCGGTGGACGACTTCGAGGCCATCCTCACGCAAACCCACGCCTCGCTGGTACGCCAGTACCAGGCGCTGCTGGCCACCGAAGGCGTGACGCTGACGTTCTCACCGGAAGGTATTCGCCAGCTGGCGCAGATCGCCTGCGATGTGAACGAGCGCACCGAAAACATCGGTGCGCGCCGACTGGCGACCGTGATGGAGCATTTGCTGGACGAGGTGAGCTTCGATGCCACCAAGTTGCAAGGCCAGACCATCACGATCGATGCGGACTACGTGAACGGGCGCCTGGCCGCGCTCAGCCGCAACGAAGACCTCTCGCGCTACATCCTCTGAGCGCCCGTCGGGACCCCGGCCCGGTCCCACGACACCCGGGCCGACCAACGCTCGCCGTTGGTCGGCCCACTTCCCAGCCAGCACCCATCTGGACGACCCCAGACGCCGCAGGGTTTTGAAGCATCACATTCAGAGCCAGTTGTAAGTGCTTGCTTTTAATGCATTTTTGGCTCTCAAACAGCTTCAAAATGTATCCTAAGTGGTTGATTTCATTGGAAAAAATTTCCATCTGCCGAGTTGCACGCCTTGGTTTTCCTGATAAAGTGGAAAAAAGTGCATTTAAGTGGTGAAAAGTGTTTTCCAAGGATTGATCACGGTGTTCCAGGGTGCTTCTTCTCTCAGTCTCGACGCCAAGGGTCGTCTCTCGGTGCCCACCCGGCACCGCGACGCCCTGGGCGCGGCTGCGAGCCAGCTCACCATCACCAAACACCCGCACGGCTGCCTGATGATTTTCCCGCGCACCGCGTGGGAGCAGTTCCGTGACCGCATCGCCTCGCTGCCCATGCAGGCCCAGTGGTGGAAGCGCATTTTTCTCGGCAACGCCATGGATGTGGACATGGACGGCACCGGCCGCGTGCTCGTCTCGCCCGAGTTGCGCGCCGGTGCCGGCATCACCAAAGATGTGGTGCTCCTCGGCATGGGCGCCTATTTCGAGCTGTGGGACGCGCAGGTGTACGCCGCTCAGGAAGCCGAAGCCATGAAGGCCGACATGCCCGATGTCTTCAAGGACTTTTCTTTTTAAGGGTGATGGTGCAAGGCGCATGGATTCACCACACCGTCCTGTTGAACGAAGCCGTGCAAGCGCTGGCGATCAACCCGGACGGTCACTATGTGGACGCCACCTTCGGGCGCGGCGGCCACTCGCGCCTCATTCTCGAGCAGCTGTCCCGTCAAGGGCGGCTGACCGTCTTCGACAAAGATCCGCAAGCGGTGCAGGTTGCGCAGGCGCTGGCCGCCAACGATGCGCGCATCACCATTCGCCACGAGGGTTTTGCCCACCTGGGCGAACTGGGTGCGGCCAGTGTGGACGGGGTGCTCATGGACCTCGGTGTGAGCTCACCGCAGATCGACGACCCCGAGAGGGGTTTTTCTTTTCGCAACGATGGCCCTCTGGACATGCGCATGGACACCACGCGCGGCCAGAGCGTGGCCCAGTGGCTGGAAACGGCCGATGTTTCAACCCTGTCGGAGGTCATCCGTGACTATGGCGAAGAACGGTTTGCTCAACCGATTGCAAAGGCGATTGATCGTCGCCGACAGGAACGGGGCCCTTTTCGAACCACCCGTGAGTTGGCCGAAGTCGTGGCTGGCGCGGTCAAAACCCGCGAGCCGGGCAAGGACCCTGCAACGCGCACATTTCAGGCTTTTCGGATTTTCATCAACGCCGAGCTTGAAGAGCTGCAACAAGCGCTAGAAGCCAGCCTGCACGTCTTGCGTCCCACAGGACATCTCGTGGTGATCAGCTTCCACTCGCTCGAAGACCGCATGGTCAAACAGTTCATGGCCCGCCATTCGCGCGCCGTGGTGGACCGTCGCGTGCCGTTTGCCGAACCCGCGCCCATGGCACTGCGGGGCTTGAAACGCGTGATGCCCTCCGACGAAGAGGTCAAAGGCAATCCGCGTTCGCGCAGCGCGGTGATGCGTGTGGCTGAACGCACGGAGGCCGCGCCATGATTCGATTGAACCTCGTGTTGCTGCTCGCCGTGATCGCCAGTGCGTTCTATCTGGTGCACACCCAGTACGAATCGCGCCGGCTTTACGCTGCGCTCGACCGCACGCAGGCGCAGACGCGCAAGCTGGAGTCCGAGCACGAACAGCTGCAGGTGCAAAAGCGCGCGCAGGCCACGCCGGCGCGCGTGCAACAGCTCGCCACACGCCAGTTGCAGATGCGCCCGGTGACGCCGGGTATCACGCAATACGTGACGGTGTTCGAGCCCTCGGTGCCAGCGGAGGCGGTTGCCAAATGAGCCGCAGCATCAACTACAGCGCCAGCCCGCTGCTGGCCAGCAAGACGCCGGTGTGGCGCAGCAAGTTCATCGTGGCGGCGCTCGCGTTGGCGTTTGCGGGGCTGGCTGGGCGCGCAGCGTATGTTCAGGTGTTCGGCAACGACTTTTTCCAGCGCCAGGGTGAGGTGCGGTTTGCCCGCACGCTGGAGCTGCCGGCCAACCGGGGTCGTGTGCTGGACCGCAACGGTCTCATCCTGGCCTCCAGTGTGGTGGCGCAGAGCATCTGGGCCATTCCCGAAGACGTGGACCGCGCCGACCCCAAGCTGCGCCAGTTGGCCAAGCTGCTGGAGATGCCGCTGGCCGATCTGCGCAAGCGCCTCGCGGTGGAAGACAAGACCTTTGTCTGGATCAAGCGCCAGGTGGACGAGCCGGTGGCCAAGGAAATCGCCGCGCTGGGCATCAAGGGCTTTCATCAGCGCCGCGAGTACAAGCGCCAATACCCCGAAGGCGAAGCAGCGGCCCACGTGGTCGGTTTCACCAACGTGGAGGACCGCGGGCAAGAAGGTGTCGAGCTGGCGTTCAACCAGCAACTCTCGGGCAAGAATGGTTCGCGTCGCGTCATCAAGGACCGCCTGGGCCGTGTGGTGGAAGACGTGCGCGACGTGGTGCCGCCGGTGGACGGACCCGACCTGCAGCTCTCCATCGACAGCAAGGTGCAGTACTTCGCCTACCAGAAGCTCAAGGAAGCGGTGCAGACGCACAAGGCGCGCGCCGGCAGCGTGGTGGTGCTCGACACCCAGACGGGTGAGGTGCTCGCGCTGGCCAACTACCCCAGCTACAACCCCAACCGGCGTGTGAACCTCAGCGGCGAACAGCTGCGCAACCGCGTGCTCACCGACAGCTTCGAGCCCGGTTCGACCATGAAGCCGTTCATCACGGCGCTGGCGCTGGACAAGGGCATGGTCACGCCCAACACGCCGATCAACACCGCGCCGGGCCGCATCACCATCGGCGGTTCCACCATCAGCGATTCGCATCCGAACGACGTGCTCACGGTGTCGCAGGTGATCCAGAAGTCGAGCAACGTCGGCACCGTGAAACTGGCCATGCAGATGAGCCCGCGGGAGATGTGGGAGACCTACGCCCAGGCCGGCTTCGGACAGAAGCCTCAGGTGCCGTTTCCCGGCGCTGTGACCGGCCGCCTGCGCCCGTACAAAACCTGGCGCCCGATCGAGCAGGCCACCATGAGCTACGGCTACGGTCTCTCGGCCTCGCTGTTCCAGCTCGCGCAGGCCTACACCGTGTTTGCGCGTGACGGCGAGCTGATCCCGGTGACGCTGCAGAAATCCAGTGAGCCGGTGAGCGGCGTGCGCGTATTCAGCGACAAGAACGCGGTGGCGGTGCGCTCCATGCTGCAACTGGCCGCTGGCCCGGGCGGCACCGGCTCGCGCGCGCAGACCATGGGCTACTCGGTGGGCGGCAAGTCGGGCACCGCGCGCAAGCAGGAAGGCAAGGGCTACGCCGACAAGAAGTACCGCAGTTTCTTCGTGGGCCTGGCGCCGGTGGAGTCGCCGCGCATCGTGGTGGCCGTGATGGTGGACGAGCCTGGCAACGGCGCCTACTACGGCGGCCTGGTGGCCGCGCCCGTGTTCAGCGAAACGGTGCAGCAGACGCTGCGCATCCTGGGTGTGCAGCCCGACATGAGCGTGAAGCCGCAGATCGTCACCGACGTGGTCGAGGAGTCGTTCTGATGCGCACGATGGACCAGCCCCGCGACATCGCCGACTGGTTGCACGCGAGCGTGAGTGGTGCGCTGCGGTGCGATAGCCGCCGCCTGCAGCCGGGTGATGGTTTCGTGGCGTGGCCGGGTGCGGCCACCGATGGCCGCCGCTATGTGGGCGCCGCGCTGGCTTCGGGTGCTGTGGCGTCGCTGGTCGAGTTGGAGGGGGTTGATGCCTTTGCACTCGAAGACCATCGCGTGCTCGCGGTTCCGGGTCTGAAAGCGAAGGCCGGTGCCATCGCCAGCGAATTCAACGGGCACCCAAGCGCCGAGCTTGATGTGCTTGCCATCACCGGCACCAACGGCAAAACCTCGTGTGCCTGGTGGACCGCGCAGCTGCTGTCGGTTTGTGCGCGGCCCTGCGCCGTGGTCGGCACGCTCGGCATGGGCCAGCCGGGCACACCGCTGCTGCCCACCGGGCTCACCACGCCCGACCCGGTGATGCTGCAGCAACAACTGCGCGCTTTTGTGATTGAGGGCTTGAAGGCCTGCGCCATCGAAGCCTCGTCCATCGGTCTGGTCGAGGGCCGCCTGAACGCCACGCAGGTGCGTGTGGCCATGTTCACCAACTTCACCCAGGACCACCTCGACTTCCACGGCAGCATGGACGCCTATTGGGAGGCCAAGGCTGCGCTGTTCGACTGGCCAGGTCTGGCTGCTGCGGTGGTCAACACCGACGATGCAAAGGGTGCTGAACTGGCGGACCGTTTGGCTGCGCGCAAGCTCGATTTGTGGACCGTGGGCATCGAATCGCCCGCCCGCCTGAGCGCCGAGCGCGTCGGCTTCACCCACGCCGGCATGGCCTTCGACATCGTCGAGCGGGACGCGCAGGGTCGAGAGCTTGATCGCCACACGCTGCAGGTGCCGCTGGTGGGCCGCTACAACGTGTCCAACCTGCTGTGTGTCATCGCCTCGGTGCGCGCACTCGGCGTGTCGCTGCAGCAGGCGGTGAAAGCCTGCGGTACGCTCACCCCGGTGCCCGGGCGCATGGAGCAGGCCGAAGCCGCTGACGCCGATCAGCCTTTGGTGCTGGTGGACTACGCCCACACGCCCGATGCGCTGGAGAAAGCCCTGCAGGCCCTGCAGCCGCTGGCGGCCCGGCGCGGCGGCGCGCTGTGGGTGGTGGTGGGCTGTGGCGGCGACCGCGATGCCGGCAAGCGCCCGCTCATGGCGGCCGTGGCCGAGCGCGAAGCGGCGCATGCGGTGTTCACCAGCGACAACCCGCGCAGCGAAGACCCGATCCACATCCTCGGGCAGATGGTCGCGGGTTTGTCGCACCCCGGCGCAGCCGTGGTGGAGCCCGACCGTGCGGTGGCCATTGCCTTGGCGGTGGCGCGGGCGCAGGCCGCCGACGTGGTGCTGATCGCCGGCAAGGGCCACGAGGACTACCAAGACATCCGAGGTGTGAAGACGCCGTTCTCTGATCTGGTTCAGGCGCGACTGGCGCTGGCCCATCGCGCAGCGCAAGGAGCCCATGCATGAAGGCGCTCGGCCAGCTGCTGTCCAGCCTCGGCGGCGCCCGCGTGGTCGGTCAGCCCGACGTGGCGATCACCCGTGTGCACACCGACACCCGCAGCCTGCAGCCGGGTGATTTGTTTGTGGCGCTCAAGGGCGAACGCTTCGATGCGCACGACTTTTTGCCGCAGGCGGCTGCACAGGGCGCCGTGGCCGCCATCGCCCACAGCGGCCTGGCCGAAACCGGCCTGCCCGGCGTGGAGGTGCCCGACACGCGCCGCGCGCTCGGCGAGCTCGCATTGCTGTGGCGCCAGCAGTTCCATCTGCCGCTGATCGCCGTGACCGGCAGCAACGGCAAGACCACCGTGACGCAGATGATCGCGTCCATCTTGCGCGCGGCGGTGGGCGATGCGGCCCACGCCACGCAGGGCAATTTCAACAACGACATCGGCGTGCCGCTCACGCTGCTGCGCTTGAACGCTGCGCACAAGCTCTCGGTGGTCGAACTGGGCATGAACCACCCCGGCGAAATTGCCGAACTCGCCGTACTCACACGGCCCACGGTGACGCTGGTGAACAACGCGCAGCGCGAGCACCAGGAGTTCATTGCCACGGTGGAAGCCGTGGCGCTGGAAAACGGGCAGGTCATCTGCGCGCTGGCGGACGACGGCGTGGCCGTGTTCCCGTCCGACGACACCTACTCGCCGCTGTGGCGCGGGCTCGCGGCGGGCCGCCGCGTCATGAGCTTCAGCGACACCGACCCGGCGGCCGATGTGACCGCGCTCAAGACCGACTGGCAGGACGGCGCCTGGACCCTGTGCTTCGCCTCACCCGCCGGCAAGGGCACGGTGCATTTGAAGATCGCCGGTCGCCACAACGTGCGCAACGCGCTGGCGGCCACGGCCTGTGCACTCGCCGCCGGCGTGACGCTCGACGCCGTGGTGCGCGGGCTCGACGCTTTCGAGCCGGTGGGTGGCCGCTCGCGCGCGCTCGCGCTGCGCCTGGATGGCCGCACCCTCACGCTGATCGACGACACCTACAACGCCAATCCCGACTCGGTGCGCGCCGCCATCGACGTACTGGCCGAGTTGCCCGCGCCGCGCCTGCTGGTGCTGGGCGACATGGGCGAAGTGGGCGAGCAAGGTCTCGCGTTCCACGAAGAGGTGTTGCGCCACGCGCGCGATCGCGGCATTGAAGCCGTGCACGTGGCCGGCGACTGGATGAAGCAGGCCGCACCGGTGTGGTCCGACGTGACGCACTGGAACGAGGTGCCCGCCATGGCCGGTGCGGTGTGCGCTGCCGTGAGCGATGACCGACCGGTGTTCCAGAGCGTGCTGGTCAAGGGCTCGCGCTTCATGCGCACCGAGCGTGTGGTCAACGCCCTGCTGGCGCTGGACCCCTCCCAACACAAAAACAAGAAGGACAACGCCCATGCTGCCTAGCCTGGCCCTCTGGCTGCAAGGCCTGTCGCCCGAATTCGGTTTCCTGCGGGTGTTTCAGTACCTCACGTTCCGCGCCGTCATGGCCGCGCTCACCGCGTTGCTCATGGGCCTGGCCGCCGGCCCGTACTTCATCCGCCGCCTCGCCGCGCTCAAGATCGGCCAGCCGATTCGCGAATACGCGATGCAGACCCACATCAGCAAGGGTGGCACACCCACCATGGGCGGTGTGCTGATCCTGTTTTCCATCGCGGTGTCCACCGTGCTCTGGTTTGACCTCACCAACCGTTTCGTGTGGATCGTGCTGCTGGTCACGCTGGGTTTTGGCGCCATTGGTTGGGTGGACGACTGGCGCAAGGTGGTGCACAAGGACCCAGAGGGCATGCGCTCGCGCGAGAAGTATTTCTGGCAGTCGGTGATCGGCCTGGTCGCTGCGTTCTACCTGGTGTTTGCCGTCTCGGGCACCAGCAACGCACGCGTTTTTGAGCTCTTCGTCGCCTGGGTCAGCTCGGGGTTCACGGTCGACCTGCCGCCCCAGGCCGGTCTGCTGGTGCCCTTCTTCAAAGAGATCAGCTACCCGCTGGGCGTGTTCGGTTTCGTGGTCATGACCTACCTCGTCATCGTCGGCTCCAGCAACGCGGTCAACCTCACCGACGGGCTCGACGGCCTGGCCATCATGCCGGTGGTGATGGTGGGCTCGGCGCTGGGCGTGTTCGCGTACGTCACCGGCAACGTGGTGTTCTCGAAATACCTGCTGCTGCCGCACATCCCGGGTGCTGGCGAGTTGCTGATCTTCTGCGCCGCCATGGCCGGCGCGGGCCTGGCGTTCCTGTGGTTCAACACCCACCCGGCGCAAGTCTTCATGGGCGACGTGGGCGCGCTCGCGCTTGGCGGCGCACTGGGCACCATCGCCGTCATCGTGCGGCAAGAGATCGTGCTCGCCATCATGGGCGGCATCTTCGTGGTCGAGGCGCTGTCGGTGATGTTGCAGGTGACCTGGTTCAAGTACACCAAGCGCCGTTCTGGCACGGGGCGCCGCCTGTTCCAGATGGCGCCGCTGCACCACCACTTCGAGAAAAAGGGTTGGAAGGAGACGCAGGTCGTCGTGCGCTTCTGGATCATCACCATGCTGTTGTGCCTGGTCGGCCTGTCCACGTTGAAGCTGAGATGAACCACCCCCCGCGCCGCTTCGCGTCTCCCCCCTCTCTCGCCTTCGGCGGGAGGGGGGCGGCATCTCGGGCCGGCGAAGCCGGACCCTGGATGCCCCTGAATGGGAGCACTCGGCCATGAACGGGCAGGCTGTCCTCATCCTCGGTCTGGGCGCCTCCGGCCTGGCCATGGCGCGCTGGTGCGTGCGCCAGGGTGCACGCGTGACCGTGGCCGACACGCGGGAGCAGCCCCCCCAGCTCGGGGCGTTGCGAAACGAATGTCCGCAAGCCAGTTTTGTGAGCGGCGCTTTTGACGATGCGCTGATGGCGCGTGGCGGGTGGTCGCTGATCGCGCGCAGCCCGGGGCTGGCCCCCGCTTCGCTGCAAGCCGTGCTCGCCTGGGCGCAGGCGCACAACGTGACCGTGCTCGGTGAACTGGGCTTGTTCGCCCGCGCCCTCAAGACGCTGGCCGAGCGCGAGCGCCTCCCTTACCGCCCCAAGGTGCTGGCCATCACCGGCACCAACGGCAAGACCACCGTGACCTCGCTCACCACCTTGCTGCTGCAGCGCGCGGGTGTGCCGGTGGCCGTGGCCGGCAACATCGGCCCGGCCTTGCTGGACGTGTTGTCTGCCGCCCTCGACGCCGAGGCCGTGGCCCAGCAGGCCGATGACGAACGTGCCGCCGCCGAGGCGAAGTCCGAAGCACCGGTGGCGCTGGCGCCATCTGCAGAGGCCGAGACTGTTGAAGAGCATGAGCCCGCAGACGACGAGGTCGTCATGCCCGCAACCGACGCCGATGAAGAAGGCGCGGTCATGCTCGTGCCGCCGCCCATCGAGCCGCCCCAGCCACCGCACCTGCCCCGCGTCTGGGTGCTGGAGCTCTCCAGCTTCCAGCTCGACGGCACCGCCGGCACCGACTGGGACCGCGTGCCCACCGCCGCCAGCGTGCTCAACATCACCGAAGACCACCTCGACTGGCACGGCAGCATGGCCGCCTATTCGCTGGCCAAGGCGGCGGTGTTCGGCGGCCAGGCGCTGATGCTGCTCAACCGCGACGACCCGCAGGTCATGGCGCTGCAGCCCGGCCTGGTCACCGTGAAGGTGGGCAACCGCAACCGCCAACAAAGCGCGCGGCCGTGGGCCAGCTTCGGGCTGGACGCACCCGCCCGCGCCGGCGACTGGGGCATCGAATCGCTCAACGGCATGGCCTGGCTGGTGCGTGCCCTGGCGCTGGACGAGACGCGCAAACGCGGTCGCGCCGCCGACGAAGCCGAAGAGATCTATTTCCAGCGACTGATGCCGGTGGACGCGCTGCGCATTCGCGGCCGCCACAACGCCGCCAACGCGCTCGCCGCGCTGGCGCTCGCCACCTCCACCGGCGCTGCGCTCGGCCCCATGCTGCACGGCCTGCGCGAGTACCGCGGTGAGCCGCACCGCGTGGAGCCGGTGGCGATCATCGACGAGGTCGAGTATTTCGACGACAGCAAGGGCACCAACGTGGGCGCCACGCTGGCCGCCGTGAACGGCCTGGGCGCCGAGCGCCGGCTGGTGGTGATCCTGGGCGGGGACGGCAAGGGGCAGGACTTTGCCCCGCTGGCTTCGCCACTGGCGCGGTATGCGCGCGCCGTGGTCTACATCGGTCGCGATGCCGCGCGCATCCGCGCAGCGGTCGGCGAATACCTGGCCAATGAACACATTCCGCAGCTCGATGCCGCCACGCTGCCCGAAGCGGTGACCTTGGCGGCGCAGCAGGCCCGATCGGGCGATGCGGTGCTGATGTCGCCCGCCTGCGCCAGCCTGGACATGTTCGACAACTACGAACACCGCGCCCGCGTGTTCGTGAGCGCCGTGTCCGACCTGGCCACCGAGCGCGGCATGAGCCTGGAGAACGGCCTGTGAAGAAAAAAGCCGTGCCCACCCTGACCTGGTCGCAGCGCCTGCGCGAAGGCCTGGCCGCGCTCAACCCGCGTCTGCTGGGCCGCGACCTGGCGGGTGCACTGGCCGGCGATTCCTCGCGCGACGGCCTGCCGGTGCGCCTGTCCAACCGCACCTACGCGGGCACGCGCAACGTGGCCGTGCGCGAGCTCGGCTTTGACCAGCCCTTGCTGTGGGTGGTGGTGGCCTTGCTCGCCTGGGGCCTCGTGATGGTGTATTCGGCCTCGATCGCACTGCCCGACAACCCGCGCTTTGCCAACTACGCCCACACGCACTTTGTGCTGCGCCACGGCATCTCCATGGCCATCGGTCTGGTGGCGGCCGTGGTTGCGTTCCAGTTTCCCTTACGCAGCTGGGAAAAAATGGCGCCCTGGCTGTTCGCGGTGGCCCTGGTGCTGCTGGTGCTGGTGCTGTTTCCCTTCATCGGCAAAGGGGTCAACGGCGCTCGCCGCTGGATTTCGCTGGGCATCATGAACTTCCAGCCGTCCGAACTCGCCAAGCTGGCCGTGTTGCTCTACGCCGCCGACTACATGGTGCGCAAGATGGACGTGAAGCAGCGCTTCTTCCAGGCCGTGACGCCCATGGCGGTGGCGGTGGCGGTGGTCGGCATGTTGCTGCTGGCCGAGCCCGACATGGGCGCCTTCATGGTGATCGTGGTGATCGCCATGGGCATCCTGTTCCTGGGTGGCGTCAACGCCCGCATGTTCTTTCTGATCGCGGCGGTGGTGGTCTCGGCCTTTGCGCTGATGATCATGGCCAGCGACTGGCGCCGCGAGCGCATCTTTGCCTACCTCGACCCCTGGAGCGTGGAGCACGCGCTGGGCAAGGGCTACCAGCTCTCGCATTCGCTCATTGCCTTTGGCCGTGGCGAGATCTTTGGCGTGGGCCTGGGCGGCAGTGTGGAAAAGCTGCACTGGCTGCCCGAGGCGCACACCGACTTTTTGCTCGCCGTGATCGGCGAAGAATTCGGTCTGCTCGGCGTGCTCGTGCTCATCGGCCTGTTCCTCTGGCTCACGCGCCGCATCATGCACATCGGCCGTCAGGCCATCGCGCTGGACCAGGTGTTTGCCGGGTTGGTGGCGCAAGGCGTGGGCCTGTGGATGGGCTTTCAGGCCTTCATCAACATCGGGGTGAACCTGGGCGCCTTGCCGACCAAGGGCCTCACCTTGCCGCTGATGAGTTATGGCGGTTCGGCCATCTTGCTCAATCTGGTCGCGATCGCCATCGTGCTGCGGGTCGACTTCGAGAACCGGCAAATGATGAAAGGGGGCAGGTCGTGACCTCACCCTGCGCACTCATCATGGCCGGCGGCACCGGCGGCCATATTTTTCCGGGTCTGGCCGTGGCCGAAGCCCTGCGCGAACTGGGCTGGCGCGTGCACTGGCTGGGCGCCCCCGCCAGCATGGAAAGCCGCCTCGTGCCCCCGCGCGGCTTTGCGCTGGAAACCATCGACTTCGGCGGTGTGCGCGGCAAGGGCGTGGTCACGCTGGCCCTGCTGCCGTTGCGCCTGCTGCGCGCTTTCTGGCAGGCGTTGCAGGTGGTGCGCCGCGTGAAGCCCGACGTGGTGGTGGGCCTGGGCGGCTACATTAGTTTTCCGGGCGGGATGATGGGCGTGCTGGCCGGCAAGCCGCTGGTGCTGCACGAACAAAACTCCGTGGCCGGCATGGCCAACAAGGTGATGGCGGGTGTGGCCGACCGCGTGTTCACCGCCTTCCCCGGCGTGTTCAAAAAGGCCGAGTGGGTCGGTAACCCGCTGCGCGCGCCCTTCCTGCGCCAGGCCGCGCCGGCCGAGCGTTTCGCTGGCCGCAGCGGCCCGCTGCGCCTGCTGGTGGTGGGCGGCAGCCTGGGTGCGAAGGCGCTCAACGACGTGGTGCCGCAGGCCCTCGCCCTGATCCCCGAAGCGCAGCGACCCACCGTGGTTCACCAGAGCGGCGAAAAACAGATCGACGCCCTGCGTGCCAATTACATCGCCGCCGGCGTGCATGCCGAGCTCACGCCCTTCATCGACGACACCGCCCAGGCGTTTGCCGATGCCGACCTCATCGTCTGCCGCAGCGGCGCGAGCACCGTGACCGAGATCGCCGCCGTGGGCGCGGCCGCGCTGTTCGTGCCGTTCCCGGCCGCGGTGGACGACCACCAGACCACCAACGCACGCTTCCTGGTGGACGCGGGCGCCGCCTGGCTGGTGCCGCAGAAAGAACTCAGTCCCCAGCAACTCGCGCACCGCTTGCAGAGCGCGCAGCGCGAACAGCTGGTGGCCATGGCCGAGAAGGCCAAACAGATGCAGAAAACAGAAGCCGTGGCGGCCGTGGTGTCCGCCTGCGAGCAACTTGCGAAAGTCCAGAAAAAATGAAACACGCCATTCGCCACATCCACTTTGTCGGCATTGGTGGTGCCGGCATGAACGGCATCGCCGAGGTGCTGCTCAACCAGGGCTACCGCATCTCCGGCAGCGACCTGGGCGAGAGCACGGTCACGCGCCGCCTGGTGGCGCTGGGTGCCGAGGTGTTCATCGGCCACGACGCCGCGCACATTGAAGGGGCGGACGCTATCGTCACCTCCACCGCCGTGAAGGAAGACAACCCCGAGGTGGTGGCTGCCCATGCCAGGCTGGTGCCGGTGGTGCCGCGCGCGGTGATGCTGGCCGAACTGATGCGCATGAAAAAAGGCGTGGCCATTGCCGGCACCCACGGCAAGACCACCACCACCAGCCTGGTGGCCAGCGTGTTGGCTGCGGCCCAACTCGACCCCACCTACGTGATCGGCGGACGCCTGAACAGCGCGGGCGTCAACGCCGCGCTCGGCTCGGGCGAGTACATCGTGGTCGAAGCCGACGAGTCCGACGCCTCGTTCCTCAACCTGCTGCCCGTGCTGTCGGTGGTTACCAACATCGACGCCGACCACATGGACACCTACGGCCACGACTTCGGCAAGCTCAAGGCGGCCTTCGTCGAGTTCCTGCACAAGATGCCGTTCTACGGCGCGGCCGTGGTGTGTGTGGACGACGCAGCCATCCGCGAGATCCTGCCGCTGATTGCGCGGCCCATCACCAGCTACGGTTTCTCGGAAGACGCCCAGGTGCGTGCCATCAACGTGCGCGCGGTCGGCACACAAATGCACTTCACCGTGCAGCGCCGCAACGGCGTGGAGCTGCCCGACCTGGACGTGGTGCTCAACCTGCCGGGTGACCACAACGTGCTCAACGCGCTGGCCGCCATCGGCATCGCGGTGGAGCTCGGTGTGGACGACGCAGCCGTGGTGCGCGCACTGGCCGACTTCAAGGGCGTGGGCCGACGCTTCCAGCGCTACGGTGAAGCGGCCTTGCCCCACGGCGGCACCTGCACCGTGGTGGACGACTACGGCCACCACCCGGTGGAAATGGCGGCCACGCTGGCGGCCGCGCGCGGCGCCTACCCGGGCCGCCGGCTGGTGCTGGCGTTTCAGCCGCACCGCTACACCCGCACACGCGATTGTTTTGAAGACTTCGTGAAGGTGATCAACCACGCCGACGCGGTGCTGCTGGCCGAGGTGTACGCCGCCGGAGAAAGCCCGATCGTGGCGGCCGACGGTCGTTCACTGGCTCGCGCGCTGCGTGTGGCGGGCAAGCTGGAGCCGGTGTTTGTGGACGACATCAACGCCATGCCCCAGGCCGTGCTGGACAACGCCCACGACGGCGATGTGATCCTGTGCATGGGTGCCGGCACGGTAGGTGCCGTGGCCGGCCGCGTGATGGAACTGGCGCAAGGAACGACAGCATGAATGAGATGAACAAGGTTGTGACCGACCCCTCCCGACTCGGCAAGGTGGCGGTTTTGATGGGTGGCCGCTCGGCTGAACGCGAGGTTTCGCTGATGTCGGGCACCGGCGTGCTGGCCGCGCTCAAATCGAAAGGTGTTGATGCCCACGCCTTCGACCCGGCCGAGCGCAGCCTGGACGAATTGAAGCGCGAGGGCTTCAGCCGCTGCTTCATCGCGCTGCACGGGCGTTTTGGCGAAGACGGCACGGTACAGGGTGCCCTGGAGTTGCTGGGCATTCCCTACACCGGCCCCGGCGTGATGGCATCCAGCGTGGCCATGGACAAGCTCATGACCAAGCGCATCTGGATGGCCGAGGGCCTGGCCACGCCGGCCTGGCGCCAGGTGCACAGCGCAGAACAAACCGTGGCCGCGTACCGAGCACTGGGCTCACCCATGATCGTCAAGCCGGTGCGCGAAGGCTCGACCATCGGCCTCACCAAGGTCACCAGCGAAGCGCAGTGCGCCGCCGCCTATGAGCTCGCCGCGAAACAGGACCCCCTGGTCATGTGCGAGCAGTTCATTGCCGGCGACGAGGTGACCTGCCCCGTGCTGGGCACGGGCGAAGGCGCCCGCGCGCTCCCGGTGATCCGCATCGTGGCGCCCGACGGCAACTACGACTACCAGAACAAGTACTTCACCGACGACACGAAGTACCTTGTGCCCTGCGGTCTGCCTGAGGGGGAAGAGGCAGTGATCCAGGCGCTGGTGCTGCAGGCCTTTCGCACGCTGGACTGCCGGGGCTGGGCGCGGGCCGACGTGATGATCGATGCGAAGACCCGCAAGCCGTACCTGCTGGAAATCAACACCTCACCCGGCATGACGGGCCATTCGCTGGTGCCGATGTCGGCGCGCGCGACCGGCCTGTCGTACGAAGACCTGTGCGTCGCCGTGCTGGCCACCGCCGCGTTGGACAACGCAGCCTGATCGCAACCCGCCCATGGCCACCGCCCCTATGCCCCTGGACGTCAAGCTCATGACAGCGCTCACGCAAGCGCTGCTCGTGCTGTTTGCTGTGCTGTGCCTGGGCGCTTTGGGCACATGGCTGGTGCGCCACCCGGTGTGGACGGTGAAAGCCATCACGGTGCAGGGCGATGTGGTTCACCAGAACGCGGTCAGCTTTCGCGCGCAACTGGCCACGCAGATGAAAACGCGCCTCTCGAGCAGCTTTCTCACGGTCGACTTGCAGCAGGTGCGCGAACTGTTCGAAGCCGTGCCCTGGGTGCGCCAGGCGGTGGTGCAGCGCGAGTTCCCCAATCGCCTGCGCGTGACGTTGCAAGAGCACCAGGCCGTGGCCTGGTGGGGCGAGGCCGGCTCCGGCAGGCTGGTGAACGAACTCGGCGAGGTGTTTGAAGCCAGCCCCGACGACAGCGACAACCTGCCCGAACTCGCGGGCCCCACCGAGCAGTCGGCCCAGGTGTGGGCGCTGTACCAGCGGCTGCAGGCCGAACTGGCTCCGCTCGAACTGGGCCTGGAACGTCTGGAGCTCACCGAGCGCGGCGGCTGGCGCGCGCAGCTGGACAACGGCGCGCAGGTGGAGCTGGGTCGCGGCACGCCCGACGAACTGTTGGCGCGCACGCGCCGCTTCAGCGCCACCTTGTCGCAGCTCACCGAGCGCTACGCCGGCGCCCTGCAGTCGGTTGATCTGCGTTACCCCAATGGTTACGCGCTGCGCTTGCGCGGCGTGACCACCGTCACCGACATCGCCCCCGCCGCAACGCAACCCACACAGTAATCAGAAGAAGCAATCATGGCCAAGGAATACAAGGATTTGGTGGTCGGACTCGACATCGGCACCGCCAAGATCATGGTGGTGGTCGCCGAGGTCCAGCCCAACGGCGAACTCAAGCTCGCGGGCCTGGGCGTGGCCGCCAGCCACGGCTTGAAGCGCGGCGTGGTGGTCAACATCGACGCCACGGTGCAAAGCATCCAGCAGGCTTTGAAAGAAGCCGAGCTGATGGCCGACTGCCGCATCGCGCGGGTCTACACCGGCATCACCGGCAGCCACATCCGCGGCATCAACAGCAGCGGCATGGTGGCCATCAAGGACCGCGAGGTGAGCGCCACCGACGTGGCCCGCGTGATCGAAACCGCCAAGGCGATCAATATCTCGACCGACCAGCGCCTGCTGCTGGTGGAGCCGCAAGAGTTCGTGATCGACGGCCAGGAGGTGAAGGAGCCGATCGGCATGAGCGGCATCCGGCTCGAAGCCAAGGTGCACATCGTCACCGGTGCGCAGAGCGCGGCGGAAAACATCATCAAGTGCGTGCGCCGCTGCGGGCTGGAAGTGGATCAGCTCATGCTCAACCCGCTGGCGAGCAGCCAGGCCATCCTGACCGACGACGAAAAGGAACTCGGCGTGGCGTTGGTGGACATCGGCGCCGGCACCACCGACGTGGCCATCTTCTCGGGCGGCGCGATCCGCCACACGGCGGTGATCCCGATCGCGGGCGACCTGATCACCAGCGACATCGCCATGGCGCTGCGCACGCCCACCAAGGACGCCGAAGACATCAAGGTCGAGAGCGGTTGCGCCAAGCAGTTGCTGGCCGACCCGGACTCGCAGGTGGAAGTGCCGGGTCTGGGTGACCGCGCGCCGCGCATGCTGAGCCGTCAGGCGCTGGCTGGCGTGATCGAACCGCGCGTGGAAGAAATTTTTTCGCTGGTGTAGCAGGTGCTGCGCGATTCGGGCCATGAGGAAATGCTGTCCTCGGGCATCGTGCTCACCGGCGGCAGCGCGGTCATGCCCGGCATGGTCGAGCTCGGTGAAGACATTTTTCTGAAGCCGGTGCGCCGTGGCATTCCGAATTACCACAGCGCACTCTCCGACATGGTGGCGCAGACGCGTGCGGCCACGGTGATGGGCCTGCTCGAAGAAGCGCGCCTGGCGCGCGTGCGCGGGCACAAGGTGTCGCAAAAAGCGGGCTCGGTGCAAGGTGCCGTCGAGCGGGTCAAAAACTGGTTTCTAGGGACGTTCTGATGAAACACCTGATCACACCCCCGCTGCGAACCCGGCCCCGTTTCCGCACCCGATGTAGCGAGTGCACCGGACCGCCTGGCTGAACCTCGACCCATTCCGAATCTGTACTTTTTTGAATCACAAGCGCCCACACAACGGGCACACAAGGAGCATCCCATGAGCATCGAAATGATTGAAGTCGAAGAATTCAACCTCGGCACCCAGATCAAGGTCATCGGCGTCGGCGGTGGTGGCGGCAACGCCGTGGAGCACATGATCGCGCGCAGCGTGCAGGGCGTGGAATTCATCTGCGCGAACACCGATGCGCAGTCGCTCTCCCGCAGCGCCGCGCACAAGACCATCCAGCTCGGCACCACCGGCCTGGGCGCCGGCAGCAAGCCCGACAAGGGCCGTGACGCGGCCGAGGTGGCGGTGGAGTCGATCCGCGAAGCCATCGCTGGCGCGCACATGCTCTTCATCACCGCCGGCATGGGCGGCGGCACCGGCACCGGTGCGGCTCCCGTGATCGCCCGGGTGGCCAAGGAAATGGGCATCCTGACCGTGGGCGTGGTCACCAAGCCGTTCGACTGGGAAGGTGGCCGCCGCATGACGAACGCCGACCACGGTCTGGCCGAGTTGGAGGCCAACGTGGACTCGCTGATCGTGGTGCTCAACGAGAAACTGCTCGAAGTGCTGGGCGACGACGTGACGCAGGACGAAGCCTTTGCCCACGCCAACGACGTGCTGAAAAACGCCGTGGGCGGCATCGCCGAGATCATCAACGAGTACGGCAACGTGAACGTCGACTTTGAAGACGTGCGCACCGTGATGGGCGAGCCCGGCAAGGCCATGATGGGCACCGCCGTGGCCGCCGGCCCGGACCGCGCGCGCATCGCCGCCGAGCAGGCCGTGGCCTGCCCGCTGCTGGAAGGCATCGACCTCTCGGGCGCCAAGGGCGTGCTGGTGCTGGTCACCGCAGCCAAGGGTTCGCTCAAGCTGTCGGAGTCGAAGCTGGCGATGAACACGATCCGTGCTTACGCTTCGTCGGAAGCGCATGTGATCTACGGTGCTGCCTACGACGACAGCCTGGGCGACGAGATGCGCGTGAAGGTGGTGGCCACGGGTTTGAGCCGCCAGGGCGTTCGCCGCACGGCGCCTCCGCTGCAGGTGCTGCGCACCGGCACCGACAACGTGCCGTTCAATGTGCCCACCGTGAACACCGCCGTGGGTGGCCCGGGCGCAACCCAGCCGGACTACAACTCCATGGCGGTGCCCAGCGTGTGGCGCACCAACCGCACCCAGGCCGCGGCCAAGGTGGACGCGTTGGCTTCAGGCGGCATGGACGATTTCGAGATTCCGGCTTTCCTGCGCAAACAGGCGGATTGATTCGGGGTCTGGGTGCGGGGGCATTGTGTGCCTGTACCTGGGCGGGCTCGCGGACGCGGTGTGCTCTGCTCCGCGGCTGTCCCCCGGACCGGCTTCGCCGGTCCTCCTCCTTCATGCCGCTGCGCAGAGCA
>JAJNQE010000166.1 GCA_021154985.1 Hydrogenophaga sp. | reverse complement strand
CTTGGTGTGGAGGGTCTCATGCTCAAGCACCGCCACAGCGCCTACGGCACCGGCCGACAAAAACGCTGGTCCGGCCCGGGCCACGGTACCGGCGGCGATGTGCTGGCCTGGTGGAAATGGAAGATCGACCCGCTGAACATCGATGGGGTGCTGATCTACGCCCAGGCGGGTCACGGCCGCCGCGCCTCGGTTTACACCGACTACACCTTCGCCGTGTGGAATCGCCCACCCGCCAGCGCCGCCGAGGCCCAGGCTGTGGTGGAGGCCATTGCCCGGCGCGAACCCGCCGTGCCCGGCGCGCTGCAACTGGTGGCCTTCACCAAGGCCTATTCGGGCCTCACCGACGAGGAGTTCAAGGCGGTCGATGCGGTGATCCGCCAGCACACGCTGGAGAAGTTCGGCCCGGTGCGCAGCGTGCGGCCCACGCTGGTGTTCGAGCTCGCCTTTGAAGGCATTGCGCGCAGTACCCGCCACAAAAGCGGCGTGGCGCTGCGGTTTCCGCGCATGCAGCGGATCCGCCACGACAAGCCCCTGCACGAAGCCGGCACCGTGCAGGACCTGGAAGAATTGCTGGCGAAAACCCCAGCGAAAATCGGTCAAGGCCCCTGAGACTTGCCCGCGTGAGGTCGGGTGATAGCATGGCTGATGCTCATGAAATCCGATCCCCCCATGACCCCTGCCACCCCCGACGACGACATCGGCACGCCCGTGTCCGTGAAGATCCGCGAGCGTGTCAAAGCGGCGCGCCAGCGCTTTCACTCCAACGACAACATCGCCGAATTCATCCAGCCGGGTGAGCTGGAGCTGCTGCTCGACGAGGTGGCCGAGAAGATGAAGGGCGTGCTCGACAGCATGGTCATCGACCTCGACAACGATCACAACACCGGCGACACGGCGCGCCGCGTGGCCAAGATGTACATCAAGGAAGTGTTCAACGGCCGCTATGTCAAGGCGCCGAGCATCACCGAGTTCCCGAACGCCGAGCACCTCAATGAGCTGATGATCGTGGGGCCCATCACGGTGCGCAGCGCCTGCAGCCACCACTTCTGCCCGGTGATCGGGCGCATCTGGATCGGCGTGATGCCCAACGAACACACCAACGTGATCGGCCTGTCCAAGTACGCACGGCTGGCCGAGTGGATCATGGGCCGCCCGCAGATCCAGGAAGAGGCCGTGGTCCAGCTGGCTGACCTGATCCAGGAGAAGACCCAGCCCGACGGCCTGGCCCTCGTGATGGAGGCCAGCCACTACTGCATGGCCTGGCGCGGCGTGAAGGACATGGACAGCAAGATGATCAACTCGGTCATGCGCGGCGTGTTCCTCAAAGACCCCAACCTGCGGCGCGAATTCCTGTCCCTCATTCCTCGCTGATCCCAACGCTCACTCACAAGAAGAACACCATGCTCGTCCGCCTCCTTTACGTCAGCCGCGCAGTCGACAAAGACTCTCCCCGCGTCATCGAGTCCATCCTCGAATCCGCTCGCTCGCACAACATGGGTTACGGCATCACCGGCGTGCTGTGCTACGGCGGCGGTGTGTTCCTGCAGGCCATCGAGGGCGGGCGCAGTGCGGTCAACAAGCTCTACAACCAGATCGTGGCCGACGAGCGCCATTCCGGTGTCGAGCTGCTGCACTACGAAGAAATCACCGAGCGCCGCTTTGGTGGCTGGACCATGGGCCAGGTCAACCTGTCCAAACTCAACACGTCGATCGTGCTGAAGTATTCCGAGAAGCCCGAGTTCGACCCCTACGCGGTGTCGGGCAAGGTCTCCCTGGCCCTCCTTGAAGAGCTGATGGCCACCGCGAGCATCATCGGAAGGGCTTGAGAGAGGGCAACAAGGGCCGGCGGAGCCGGACCCTTGTTGCCGCGTTCTGGCTTCTTCTGACGCTGCATGTCACTGACTGCCCTCGCCCTCATCGTTCTCGCGGGGCTGATTCACGCATGCTGGAACATCGCCGCCAAGAAGGCCGGCGGCGATGCGCGCTTCGCTTTCTTCAGCGCCTTTCTCATGATGCTGGTGTGGGCGCCACTCGGCTGGTGGGTGGGGCGCGATGTGGTGCCCGGCTGGGGCCGCGTGGAATGGTTGCTGGTGCTGGCCAGTGGCGTGCTGCACGTTTTCTACTACGTGATCCTGCTGCGCGGTTACCGCAAGTCCGACCTCACGGTGGTGTACCCGATGGCGCGCGGCACCGGGCCTTTGTTGTCGTCGCTGGTGGCCATCACGCTGCTGGGTGAACAGATCTCTGCGCTGGGTGCGGCGGGCATTGCGGGCGTGGTCGGCGGTGTGTTCCTCATTGCCGGTGGGCCTGGCCTGCTGCGCGCAGCGCACGACCCGGTGGCGCGCAAGCGGGTTCACAAGGGCATGGTCTATGGCGTGGTCACCGGTGTCTTCATCGCGTCCTACACCGTGGTCGACGGTTATGCGGTCAAGGTGGTGCTGATGTCCCCCATCCTGGTGGACTACATGGGCAACTTCGTGCGCGTGGCGCTGCTCGCGCCCAGCGTGCTGCGCGACCTCCCCACCGCCCGCGAGCTCTGGCACATGCAGTGGCGTTATGCCTTGCTGGTGGCGGTGGTGAGCCCGGTGGCGTATGTGCTGGTGCTGTTTGCCATGCAGCAGGCGCCGCTGTCGCACGTGGCACCGGCGCGCGAGGTGTCGATGCTGTTTGCTGCATTGATCGGTGGCCAGTTGCTGGGCGAAGGCGACCGGCTTGCGCGCCTGTTCGGGGCCATGTTGATCGCGGCCGGCGTGATGGCGCTCGCGCTGGGATGATCGCGGCATGACCCTGCCGACCTCGCCCACGCTGCTGGGCTGCGATTTCACCAGCGCACCGAGCCGCCGCAAGCCGATCACGCTCGCGGTGGGCCGCACCGACCGCCAACGCGTTGTCCTGAACGGCATGGAGCGCTTCGAGACGCTGGACGGCTGGGCGGCGCGCATGGCCGTGCCCGGTCACTGGGTGGGCGGTTTCGACCTGCCGTTCGGACTGCCGCGCGAACTCGTCACCACCCTGGGCTGGCCCACCGACTGGGCCGCCTGCATGGCCCACTACAACAGCCTCAGCCGCGAGACCATCCGCGAGGCCTTTGCCGGTTTCTGCAACGCGCGCCCGGTGGGCGGCAAGTTTGCCCACCGCGCCACCGACGGTCCGGCCGGCTCCAGCCCGAGCATGAAGTGGGTCAACCCACCCGTCGCCTTCATGCTGCACGCCGGTGTGCCGCGCCTGATCGCGGCCGATGTCCTGCTCCCCGGCCTGCGCACGGGCGACCCCCGGCGTGTGGGTCTGGAGGCCTACCCCGGCCTGCTGGCGCGCAGTGTGCTGGGCACCGCCTCGTACAAAAGCGACGACAAGGCCAAGCAAACGCCCGACCGCCTGATCGCGCGCAAGACCCTCATCAACGCGCTGGAAAACGGCCAGGCAGCGCTGCTGCACAGCGTTGGGTTGCGCCTGAAGCTGACCCACGCGCAACGCGACGCTCTGGCCGACGACGCCAGCGGCGACACCCTGGACGCCGTGCTCTGCCTGCTGCAGGCCGCCTGGGCGCAGGCGCAGCACGAGGCAGGACACCCGTCCTGGGGCCTGCCCGCGTTCGACCCACTCGAAGGCTGGATCGTCAGCGCCTGACAGCCCTCGCTCCCTACAATGGTTTTGGCCTTTCGCCACACTGCACCCCATGAACACGAACCCGACCGAACTCGCCCCTCCGCCCCAACTTCCGCAACTGCCGGCCGACCTGCGCTTCGCGTTCGTCGAGGCCTCGTGGCATGCCGACATCGTTCACCAGGCGCGGGATGCTTTTTTTGCCGAGATGGCGCGCGCCGGTTTCGGCGCAGGGAGCATTGACGTGTTCGATGTGCCCGGCGCGTTTGAAATCCCGCTGCACGCGCAGCGCCTGGCGCGGTCGGGCCGCTACGCTGCGGTGGTGGGCAGCGCGCTGGTGGTGGACGGCGGCATTTACCGCCACGACTTCGTGGCACAGACGGTGGTGCAGGCGCTCATGGACGTGCAGCTCGACACCGGCGTGCCCATGATTTCCGCTGTGCTCACCCCGCACCACTTCCACGAGCACGTTGAACACCGCAAGTACTTCATGCGGCACTTCGCTGTCAAAGGCACCGAGGCTGCGCAAGCCTGCCTGCAGACCGTGGCCGGGCTGCTGCGTTTGAAAAGCATGCTGCCCTCCTGACGCTGCGGCTTGCGTGTAAGGCTTTCGGCCCTGGCCAGACGAACCGGGGTCACCTGGAAGGAGATTGCCCATGATCACCACTGCCCCCACGTTTTCGAGCCGCCGCACCGTGTTGCTGCTGGCCTCGCACACGCTGGCCTTGCTGGTGGGTGTTGGCGCCGGCATCTACGCACTGCCCATTCTCACTGCGCCCCCCGGGCCGAGCGCCGAGCAGGTCGCCAAAGCTTCGGTGGGTGCCATGTACAGCGGTGAATTCCGCCGCGATCTGAAAGACAGCGATCCGCTGCACTGGGGCGAAGGCACGGTGATCGTGAGTCCGCAGCAGATCGTGTTCACCGGGCGGCTGGCGCCCGGGCCCGACTACAAGCTCTACCTTTCTCCCGAGTTTGTGGAGACCGAGGTCGACTTCAACCGACTCAAGTCGACCATGCTGCGTGTGGGCGATGTGAAGACCTTCGAGAACTTCATCGTGCCCCTGCCCGCGGGCGCAGACCCGTCGCGCTACACCAGCGTCATTGTCTGGTGCGAAACGTTTGGCCAGTTCATCAGCGCCGCGCAGTACCGCACACCTGGCTGAGCGTCGCCTGCAATTGATGCATCATCGCCCTCAGCGCTGCGTCGATGCCGCTCCTGGTCTGTCGACGGAAGTGCGTCATCACTGAACGGAACATCCCATGAACTCAGCCAAACTGGTCGGCATCATTCTCATTGCCGCGGGTGCCCTGGCTCTCGTGTACGGCAGCTTCAGCTACACCAAGGAAACCGAAGCCGTGAAGCTGGGCCCGCTGGAACTCACGGTGAAAGAAAAGGAAACCGTCAACGTGCCGGTGTGGGCCGGCGTGGGCGCCATCGTCATCGGCGGCCTGCTGCTCGTCATGGGTGGCAAAAAGGGCTGATGGACCTGGCATCTGTTTTCTAGCCGATGCCGCGCAAGCCGGTCGTCAAAGAACGCCCTCCCGAACCATCCACCCCGCCGCCCGACAGCGCGGCCGGGTGGATGGCTTCACGCCAATGGGCTCCCTTCGAATTTCAGCGCGAGGTCTGGGCCGCCATCGGCGCCGGTCAGAGTGGCCTGTTGCACGCCACCACCGGCTCGGGCAAGACCTACGCGGTCTGGCTCGGCCTGATCGAGCACCTTCTTCAGTCGCTGCCAGCCCACCAGCCCGCACCGCTCTCAGTGCTGTGGATCACGCCCATGCGGGCGCTCGCAGCCGACAGCGCGGCGGCCCTGCGCGCTCCGCTGACCGAGCTTGCACCCGGCTGGACGCTGGGCCTGCGCACCGGTGACACGCCCAGCGCGGAGCGGGCCCGGCAAGACCGGCGCTGGCCCACGGTGTTGGTGACCACGCCCGAATCGCTCTCGCTCATGCTCGCACGAACCCGCGCACCGCAAGAGCTGGCGGGTGTGCGCGCCGTGGTGGTGGACGAATGGCACGAACTCATTGGCAGCAAGCGCGGTGTGCAGGTGCAGCTGGCGCTGGCGCGGCTGCGGCGCTGGCAGCCGGGTCTGCAGGTGTGGGGCATGAGCGCGACACTGGGCAACCTGGACGAAGCCCTGCGCGTGCTCTGCGGCCCGAGCAACGCACAACTGGTGCGCGGGCGGGTGGACAAGCCGCTGGCCATCGACACGTTGATCCCGCCCGAGCCCGGGCGTTATTCGTGGGCGGGGCACCTGGGTGCACGCATGCAGGAACCGCTGACGCAGGAACTGGCCACCGTGAGCACCGCGCTGGTGTTCACCAACACCCGCAGCCAGGCCGAGATCTGGTACCAGATGCTGCTGGCCCTGCGGCCCGAGTGGGCCGGGCAGGTGGCCCTGCACCACGGCAGCCTCGACAAGGGTGTGCGCGAGTGGGTGGAGCAGGGTTTGAAGACGGGGCAGTTGAAAGCGGTGGTCGCCACGTCTTCGCTGGACCTGGGCGTTGATTTTTTGCCCGTGGAGCGGGTGCTGCAGGTTGGCTCGGCCAAGGGGGTGGCGCGCCTGCTGCAGCGCGCCGGGCGCAGCGGCCACGCGCCGGGTCGTCCCAGCCGCATCACGCTGGTGCCCACCAACACGCTGGAGCTGGTGGAAGCGGCGGCCGTGCGCGAGGCCGCGCTGGCCGGGCGCGTGGAGAGCCGGCGCAGCCCCGAACAACCGCTGGACGTGCTGGTGCAGCACCTTGTCACGGTGGCGCTGGGTGGTGGCTTCGCACCCGATGACCTCTTGGACGAGGTGCGCAGCGCCTTCGCCTACCGCGAGCTTTCGCGCGAAGCATTTGACTGGGTACTGACCTTTTGCGAACGCGGGGGCGACAGCCTGAACGCTTACCCCGATTACCACCGCATCCAGCCCGACGAGACCGGCGTCTACCGCGTACCCGATACACCCCAGGGCCGCGCCACCGCGCGCCGCCACCGCCTGGGCGTGGGCACCATCGTGAGCGATGCTGCACTGCAGGTGAAGTACCTGAACGGTGGGCGCATCGGTTCGATCGAAGAAGGCTTCATCGCGCGCCTGCGCAAGGGCGACTGTTTCGTGTTCGCCGGCCGCTTGCTGGAATTCATTCGTGTCCACGAAATGACCGCCTGGGTGAAAAAAGCCGAAAAAACCAAGGGCGCCGTGCCCTCGTGGCAGGGCGGCAAGATGCCGCTGTCCACCGAGCTGGCCGATGCCGTGCTGGCGCAGATGGCCCTGGCGGCCGATGGGCGTTTCGAGTCGCCCGAGATGCAGGCTGCGCGCCCCATGCTGGACACCCAGGCCCGTCTGTCTCGCCTGCCCAGACCGGGGGAACTGCTGGTGGAACACCTGCACTCGCGCGAGGGCCACCATCTCTATCTGTACTCCTTCGCCGGGCGGCACGTGCACCTGGGGCTGGCCAGCCTGCTGGCCTGGCGGCTCGCGCGCGAGCAGCCCAACACCTTCAGCCTGTCGGTGAACGACTACGGCCTGGAGCTGCTGAGCAGCGAGCCGGCCGACCTCGCGCGCCTGCTCGACCGCTCGGTGTTTTCCACCAACGATCTGCTGGAACACGTGATGGCGTCGCTCAACGCGGGCGAACTCGCCCAGCGGCGCTTTCGCGAGATCGCGCGGGTGGCGGGGCTGGTGTTCAGCGGCTACCCGGGCGCGCCCAAGAGCCTCAAACAGCTGCAGGCCTCCAGCGGACTGTTCTTCGAGGTGTTTCGCAAGTACGACCCGGGCAACCTGCTGCTCGGTCAGGCCGAGCGCGAGGTGCTGTCGCAAGAGCTGGACATCGACCGGTTGCGCAACTGCCTGCAAGGCCTGGCCACCCACACGCTCCACTGCGTGGCGCTGGAACGCCCGAGTCCCATGAGCCTGCCGCTGATGGTCGAGCGCCTGCGCGAGCGCCTGAGCACCGAACAACTCTCCGCGCGGCTGGACAAGCTGCTGCGCGAACTCGACAAGGCGGGCGCATGAAGGGCTGGTGGGTTGGGTTGGGACTGGCGCTGGCGGCCTGTGGAGCCTGTGCGCAGGCGGCACAGGCTCGCGACGAGATCTACAGCGCGCGGGTCACCCGTGTGTTCGATGGCGACACGGTGTGGGTCAAGCCACTGGCGGGTGGCCGGTACCGCAAGCTGCGCCTGGAAGGCATCGACGCACCCGAGATCTGCCAGAGCGGCGGCGAAGCCTCGCGCGATGCGCTGGCGCGGCGCCTGCTCAACCAGGTGGTGGAGGTGCGCGTGCGTGCGCAAGACGACTATGGACGCGGCGTGGCGCGCCTCCATCACCAGGGCGACGATGTTGCGGCGTGGATGGTGTTGGCCGGGCAGGCCTGGTCGTACCGCTGGCGGCGCAGTCTGGGCCCGTTTGCCGAGGAGGAAGCCCTCGCGCGCGAGCGCCGGCTGGGTGTGTTCAAGGACGCTGCCGCCGAGTTGCCGCGCGACTTTCGCCGGCGTCACGGGCCGTGCCCGATGCCCCCACGCGGTTAGGTCAGTGCGGTTTGCCGCACACCGCGCACTGCGGGTTCTGCGGCAGGGTGATTTCGTTGAACGCGAGGTCGCGCCCGTCCAGCATGAGCAGCTTGCCGGTGAGGCGCGAGCCCAGGCCGGTGAGCAGCTTCAGCGCCTCGGCCGCCTGCATGGTGCCCACGATGCCCACCAGCGGCGCGAACACGCCCATGGTCGCGCAGCGGGTTTCTTCCAGGTCGGTCGATTCGGGAAACACGCAGGCGTAGCAGGGATTGCCGGGCGTGCGCGCGTCGAACACGCTGAGCTGTCCGTCCATGCGGATCGCTGCACCCGACACCAGTGGCTTGCGGTGCTTCACGCAGGCGCGGTTGATGGCGTGGCGGGTGGCGAAGTTGTCGGTGCAGTCGAGCACCACGTCGGCCTGCGCGATGAGCTCGCCCAACAAGGCGTCACCCGCCCGCTGCACGATGGGCGTGACCCGCACGTCGGGGTTGATGGCGGCGATCGCTTCAACGATGGATCGGGCCTTGGGATGACCCACGCGCGCGAGGTTGTGAGCAATCTGGCGCTGCAGGTTGGTCTCGTCCACCAAATCGTGGTCCACCACGGTGATGCGGCCCACGCCGGCGCTGCCCAGGTAGAGCGCCACCGGAGAACCCAGGCCGCCAGCACCGATGATGAGCGCGTGCGAGGCCAGCAAGGCCTCCTGGCCTTCGACGCCGAGTTCGTTGAGCAGGATGTGGCGCGAGTAGCGCAGGAGCTGTGCGTCGTCCAAAAGCATCACAGCGGGCCGTTGGCCCGCTGTGTCCTCAGTTTTCTTTTTTCTCTTCGGTGCGCACCGTCTGGCTCTTGCTCACCATGACCGGGCGGCCCTTGAGCTGGTTGATGGCCTGCGTGAGCTGGAAGTCCTTGTCGGTGCCGAACTCCGGCACCAGGCGCTGACCAGGGTTCTTGCGGGCTTCTTCTTCCAGCCGCTTGCGCGCCACTTCACGCTCTTCACTGCGCGCCTGCTCGGCCGCGCGCGCGGCGTCCGTCATGGGCGCAACAGCCGCCTTGGGGTCTTTGCCGTTGGTCAGGCTGTTCTGCAGGTCGGCTTCGCGTGTGCGCAGTGCAGAGAACACGTTGCCTTCCAGCGTTTCGTCCACCAGCACATCGGGCACGATGCCCTTGCCCTGGATGGAAGTGCCCAGTGGCGTGTAGTAGCGCGCGGTGGTCAGCTTCAAACCGGTGTCGGGGCCGAGCGGGCGCACGGTTTGCACCGAGCCTTTGCCAAAGGTCTGGCTGCCCAGGATGGTGGCGCGTTTGTGGTCTTGCAGGGCCCCGGCCACGATCTCGCTGGCCGAGGCCGAGCCTTCGTTGACCAACACCACCAACGGCACGCGCTTCAAGGCACCTTTGGTGTTCTCGGTCAGGCGTTTGATGGGGTCGTTGCCCCCGCGGCGCAGGTAGTGCTGCGGCACCGCCTTGTAGATGAACTTGCTGTCTTCGAGTTGGCCGTTGGTGGACACCACGGTCACGTTCTCTGGCAGGAAGGCGGCGGACAAGGCCACGGCCGCGTCGAGCAAGCCGCCCGGGTCGTTGCGCAAGTCCAGCACCAGGCCCTTGAGGTTGGGCTCGGTCTTGTAGAGGTCTTCCACCTTGCGGGCGAAGTCTTCGATGGTGCGTTCCTGGAACTGCGACACACGCACCCAGGCATAGCCCGGCTCGACCACACGCGATTTCACGCTCTGCGTCTTGATCTCTTCGCGCGTGATGGTCACGGGGAAGGTGCGGTCTTCGTCCTTGCGGAAGATGGTCAGCAGCACCTTGGTGCGGGGCTCGCCGCGCATGAGCTTGACGGCGTCGTTGATCGACAGACCCTTGACGTTGGTGTCATCGATCTTGGTGATCAGGTCGTTGGT
>JAJNQE010000149.1 GCA_021154985.1 Hydrogenophaga sp. | reverse complement strand
TATTCGTCGTCGTAGAAGTTCACTAGTGCGGCATAGAGGTTCTTCTGCGGAATGTCGCCGCGCCCGGCTGGCATGTCTTCAAAGCCCGAGACCAGCTCACCTTGCAGGCCGCTCACGCGATAGAAGATGCGGCTTCGGTTGTCGGCCTCGAAGGCCTCCAGCGCCGAATACAGCACGGTGGACTCCACCCGCAGTTCGCTGCCCGATTCGGTGACGCGCAGTTGTTCCCCCAGCGACTTGGCGGTGGCGAGCAAGGTGCGGTCGTAGGCGGTGTCGGCTGCGGCCAGCGCCTGGCGGTACAGCACCACCGTGTTGATCAGCAGAAAGGCAAACACCGGCAGCAGGATGCCCAGCAGCAAGGTGCGTCGCAACGAAAGGGTGTGGCGGCGATGGGCGCCCGCGGCGGTCGGCATCAGCTCTCGGCCTTGAGCAGATAGCCCAGACCCCGCAGGGTGACCAGCTGCGCGCCGGTGTGGGCGATCTTCTTGCGCAGGCGGTCGGCCACGACCTCGATGGCCTCGGGCTGCACCTGGCTCTCGCCGGGAAACACCAGCTCGAACAGGCGCTCCTTGGCGATGGCGTGCCCGGGTTTGCCCAGCAAGGCCTGCAGCAACGAGAGTTCGCGCGGCGCCAGCTCCATGGGCTGGCCGGCGAAGTACACCGCGCCGCTGTCTTTCTCCACGTGCATGCCGCACCACACCGGCCGGCGGCCGGTGTGGCCCGCCGCGTGGTCGGCGCTGCCCGAGCGGCGCACCAGGGCGCGCAGCCGGGCCTCGAGTTCGTCCAGGTCGAACGGCTTGGGCATGTAGTCGTCGGCGCCGGTGTTGAGGCCCAGGATGCGGTCGCCCACGGTGCCGCGCGCGGTGAGGATGATGACCGGCGTGTCCAGGCCGGCGGCACGCGCCTGGCTCAGCACCTACAGGCCGTCCAGGCCGGGCAGGCTGAGGTCGAGCAGCACCGCGTCGGGCAGGCTGGCCTGCCAGAGGGCCAGCGCGCGCGCGCCGTCGTCGCAGCTGAGCACCTGCACACCACGCCGCTCGAAGCTGCGCCGCAGGGTCGTCTGCATGGTGGCGTTGTCTTCGATCAGCAGCAGTTTCATGGGGCTCGATTATGGGCACGGGCTCTGCGCGGTCTGTTCGCTCCACAGGGTTTGTACGGATGCGATGGACAGCGGACTGACAGCCTGCAAACCGAGCATGCAGCCTGTCCGATCGCCGCACCGGACTTGTGAGGCTTGTTGCGGTTGTCCCTACTTTCTTGAGATCAATATGAAAAAAAATGCGATCGCCCTGGGCGTTCTGGGGTTGTTCAGCGGGCTGGTGTCGGCCCAGTCGTCCGTGACCCTGTACGGTGTTGTTGACGTGGCGGTTGAGCGCATCAAGGGCGCCACCTCGCTCACGCGCGTCACCTCGGGCCAGCAGCAGGGCTCGCGCTGGGGCCTGCGCGGCACCGAAGACCTGGGCGGCGGGCTCAAGGCCATGTTCGTGCTGGAAAACGGCTTCAACGCCGATACGGGCACGCTGGGCCAAGGTGGCCGGATATTTGGCCGCCAGGGCTACGTGGGTCTGGGCGGGGGCTGGGGCGCTGTGCGCCTGGGGCCAGTACACGCCCATGGACGACATCGCCAGCATCATCGGCACCAAGACCTACGACGTGCTGAGCGTGGTGCCCATCATCGGCAACGGTGACTACAACCGCGTGGACAACGCGCTCACCTACGTCTCGCCCACCGTGGCCAACACCGTGTTCCAGCTGCAGTACAGCCTGGGCGAAGAGCGCGCGAGCACCAACACCAGCCAGGACTTTGCCAAGCAGGTCAGCGCGCACGCGCTGTACGCCAACGGCCCTCTGACGGCCGGCATTTCGCTGATGCAGGTGACCGATGCCGATGGCGTGCTCGCTGGCAAGCAGGGCAAGGACGCCGTGCTGCTGGCCGGTGCTTACGACTTCGGCAGTTTCAAGCTGTCGGCCTACTACGACGCCGAGGACAAGGCCGCGAAGAAGCTCAAGGTGTATGGCCTGGCCGCGGCGTTCAAGTTTGGCGAGACCACGGTGTCGGTGGGTGCGGCGCAGGCCAAGGATGTGAACGGTTCGGCCGCCGCTGCCAGCGACGACGCACGCCTCTACACGCTGCAGGCCAGCCACAACCTGTCCAAGCGCACCGCCATCTACGGCAACCTCACCGCAGTGGACAACGACACCGCATCGTCACTGGGCTTCAACAACCCGGTGGCGGGGTCGAATTCCAACGGCATCCAGGTCGGCTTGCGCCACCGGTTCTGATTTTCTGTCCGTCACCTCAGGGTTTCTCCTAGGGTGGCGGACAGCGAATTGACAGGGCCCAGCCGCAAGATAGCAGCGTCAGATCACACACAGCAGGAGACACACCATGCGTCGCGACACCTTCCTCAAATCTCTGGCCGCCATGGCCGCCGCCGGCGCCTTGCCCAACGCAGCCTGGGCCAACGCCAACATCAAGATGATGATTCCCGCCAACCCCGGCGGCGGCTGGGACGGCACCGGCCGAGCGCTCGGCGAAGCCCTGCGCGACGCGGGTGTGGCCTCTTCGGTCACGTTTGAAAACAAGGGCGGTGCCGCCGGCGCCATTGGCCTGGCGCAGTTCTTCAACGCCAGCAAGGGCGACCCGAACGCGCTCATGGTCATGGGCGCCGTGATGCTCGGCGGCATCATCACCGGCAAGCCGCCGGTGTCCGTCACCCAGCTCACGCCCATTGCGCGCCTGACCACCGAATACAACGTGTTCGTGCTGCCGTCGAATTCCCCCTACAAGACCATGAAAGACGTGGTCGAGCAGCTCAAGAAAGACCCGGGCAGCATCAAGTGGGGCGGCGGTTCGCGCGGTGCCACCGAGCACATCGCGGCCGCACAGATCGCACAGTCGGTCGGCGTGCCCGCATCCAAGATCAACTACGTGCCGTTCCGTGGCGGTGGTGAAGCGGTGGCCGCCATCCTGGGTGGCAACGTCACCGTGGGCGGCAGCGGCTTCAGCGAGTTCCAGCAGTACATCGAGAGCGGCAAGATGCGCGCGATCGCGGTGACCTCGGCGCAGCGCGTCAAGGGCATAGACGTGCCCACGCTGAAAGAGCAGGGCATCGACGTGGAGATCGGCAACTGGCGTGGCGTGTACGGCGCCCCCGGCATCACGCAGGCCCAACGCGACGCACTCACCGCCATGGTGATCAAGGCCACGCAGAGCAAGGCCTGGGCGGCGGCCGTCGAGAAAAACAACTGGATGCCCGCATTGCTGACCGGCAAGGCGTTTGACGAGTTCGTCGACAAGGACTTCTCGTCGTTGCGCGCGACCATGGTTCGCGCAGGCATGGTTTGAGTCTGTGTCCATGACCACCCCCGACGCAAGGCCCGAGCGTTCCAATCACCGGCCCGGCCAGCTGGCCATGGGTGTCGGCGCACTGATCGTGGCCGCCGTGCTGGCCTGGGGTGCCATGGACATCCCGTCCGACGCGGGCTATGCCGGCGTCGGCCCCAACTTTCTGCCCTGGGTGATCAGCGCGGCGCTGGGCCTGTGCGGCGTGATGCTGATCCGCGAAGTGCTCACCGGCGGCTACCGCCAGATGGAGGAACCTTCGGGCGCCGCGCGCGGCGACTGGCGTGCGCTGGCCTGGGTGTCGGCAGGTGTGCTGCTCAACGCATCGCTCATCACCACCATCGGTTTCATCCTGAGCTGTTCGCTGTGTTTCGTGCTCGCGGTGCGCGGCCTGCGGGCCAGCGAAGGCAAGCCTGCGGGCGACCTGCGCCAGACAGCCAAAGACGCGGTCACCGGCATGCTGATCGCCGCACCGGTGTACTGGCTCTTCACCAAATTGCTCGCAGTGAACCTGCCGGGTATCACGGCCAGCGGCTGGATCTGAAGCCGAGGCTGCAACACCATGATGGACACCTTCACCCAACTGCTCGGCGGCTTCGCCACCGCCGGCACCCCCATCAACCTGCTGTGGGCGTGTGCCGGCTGCGCGCTGGGCACGGCCATCGGCGTGCTGCCCGGCCTGGGCCCGGCCGTCACGGTGGCCATGTTGCTGCCCATCACCGGTCAGGTGGAGCCCACGGCCTCGATGATCTTTTTTGCCGGCATCTACTACGGCGCCATGTACGGCGGATCGACCACCTCGATCCTGCTCAACACGCCGGGTGAAACCGGCACCATGGTCACCGCGCTGGAGGGCTTCAAGATGGCCAAGAGCGGGCGGGCCGGTGCGGCGCTGGCCAGTGCGGCCATCGGCTCGTTCGTGGCGGGCAGCATTGCCACCATCCTGGTCACGCTGTTCGCCCCCGTGCTGGCGCAGTTCGCCGTGCAGCTCGGCCCGCCCGAGTATTTCTGCCTGATGCTGCTGGCCTTCACCACCGTGAGCGCGGTGCTGGGGCAGAGCACCCTGCGTGGCCTCACGGCGCTTTTCTTTGGTTTTGCGTTGGGCCTGATCGGCATCGACCATATCACCGCGCAAGTGCGCTACACCGCCGGCGTGCTGGAGTTCATGGACGGTATCGAGGTGGTGTTGGTGGCGGTGGGCCTGTTTGCCGTGGCCGAGGCGCTCTACAACGCGCTGTACGAAGGCCGCAGCCCGGCCTTCATGAACAAGATGACCCGCGCCCACATGACGCGCAGCGAATGGCGCCGGTCGTGGCCGGCCTGGCTGCGCGGCACGGCCATCGGCTTTCCGTTCGGCACCATCCCCGCCGGCGGCACCGAAATCCCGACCTTCCTGAGCTACGCCACCGAGCGCAAGCTGGCCAGCCCCGAGCACAAGGCCGAGTTCGGCACCACCGGCGCCATCGAAGGTGTGGCCGGGCCCGAGGCGGCGAACAACGCGGCGGTGACGGGCACGCTGGTGCCGCTGCTCACGCTGGGCATTCCCACCTCGGTGACGGCGGCCATTCTGCTGAGCGCGTTGCAGAACTACGGCATCAACGCCGGACCGCAGTTGTTCCAGACTTCGTCGGCCCTGGTGTGGGCGCTGATCGCGTCGCTCTACATCGGCAACGTGATGTTGCTGGTGCTCAACTTGCCGATGGTGGGGCTGTGGGTCAAGCTCTTGAAGATCCCGCGCCCGAAGCTCTACGCCGGCATCCTGATCTTTGCCACGGTGGGTGTGTACGGCATGCGTCAGAGCGCGTTCGATCTGTTCCTGATGTACGGACTGGGTCTGCTGGGCGTGGTGATGCGCCGCTACGACTTTCCCACCGCGCCGGTGATCGTGGGCCTGATCCTGGGCCCGATGGCCGAGGCGCAGATGCGCAACGCGCTCTCCATCGGTGAAGGCAGCTTCATGGTGTTTCTGGAGCGCCCGATGTCGGCCACCTTGCTGGCGGTGGTGGTGTTGGTGTTGCTGGTGCCTCGGTTGTTGGCGCGGCGGGTTCAGACTTGGGGCGTCGGGCCTCGCGGGCTCGCGGACGCGGTGTGCGCTGCTCCGCGGCTGTCCCCCGGCGGCTGGTGCCGCCTCCTCCTTTATGCCGCTGCGCACCACACACCGCGCCCGCGAGCCAAAGTGACGTGGGTGCGCTCACAGACCGGGTGCCAACGAGGTCATCGGCGGCCACGGGGCACGGCGCAGCGAA
>JAJNQE010000133.1 GCA_021154985.1 Hydrogenophaga sp. | reverse complement strand
TCGTGGGGCGAGGCGGTGCCGTTCGGCATCTTCCCGCACCTCGACTGGACCGCGGCCTTCTCGATCCGCTACGGCAACCTGTTCTACAACCCCTTCCACGCGCTCTCGATCGCCTTCCTCTACGGCTCCACGCTGCTGTTTGCCATGCACGGCGCGACCATCCTGGCGGTGAGCCGCTTCGGTGGTGAACGCGAGATCGAACAGATCGT
This sequence comes from Hydrogenophaga sp., assembly GCA_021154985.1. Classification (GTDB taxonomy): domain Bacteria; phylum Pseudomonadota; class Gammaproteobacteria; order Burkholderiales; family Burkholderiaceae_C; genus Hydrogenophaga. The sequence goes on along the minus strand of JAJNQE010000133.1, from coordinate 7,320 downwards.
GGACCGCGGCACGGCGAGCGAACGCGCCGCCCTGTTCTGGCGCTGGACCATGGGCTTCAACGCCACGATGGAGTCCATTCACCGCTGGGCCTGGTGGTTCGCCGTGCTGTGCCCGCTGGTGGGTGGCATCGGCATCCTGCTCACCGGTACCGTGGTGGACAACTGGTACCTCTGGGCCATCAAGCACGGTGTGGCACCGCCCTACCCCGATGTCTTTCCCGCCGTGATGGACCCGGCGCTTGCACCAGGAGCCAAGTGATGAAAACACCCACCTTCAAACACCGCACCTGGCTGGGTGCACTGGCCCTGGGCACACTGGTGCTGCTCAGCGGCTGCGAGCGCCCGCCCATGGAGTCCACGCAAAACGGCTACCGGGGCACCGGCATGGTCCAGGTGGTCAACCCGCGCATCCAGGCGGATGTGCTCGCGGCCAACCAGGTGCCTGAGGCTTCTCCCGCAGCCAGCGCCGACGGCCCCAAGGCCGGACAGATCTACCAGAACGTGAAGGTGCTGGGCGACCTGAGCGTGGGAGAGTTCACCCGCCTCATGGTCAACATGACGGCCTGGGTTGCGCCCGAACAGGGTTGCAACTACTGCCACAACGGTGCCAACTTCGCCGACGACAGCCTCTACACCAAGGTGGTGGCCCGGCGCATGGTGCAGATGACGCAGCACATCAACACCGACTGGAAAGCCCACGTGGCCGAGACCGGTGTGACCTGCTACACCTGCCACCGCGGCAACCCGGTGCCCAAGGAGATCTGGTTCACCGCCGACAGCCAGCCCCAGGGCTCGAACTTCATCGGCAACAAGATGGGGCAGAACACCCCGGCCGACACGGTGAAGCTGGCCTCGCTGCCCTACGACCCGTTCACGTCCTACCTGCTGAAGGACGAGCCGATCCGCGTGAACGCCACCAAGGCCCTGCCCACCAGCGGCGGCCAGGGCGAGAGCATCCAGCGCACCGAAAAAACCTATGCGCTCATGACGCACATGTCGGCCTCGCTGGGCGTGAACTGCACCTTCTGCCACAACACGCAGAACTTCGGCAAATGGGACGGCGCGCCGCCCCAGCGCGTGACGGCGTACCACGGCATCCGCATGGCGCGAGACCTGAATCTGGCCTACATGGAGCCGCTGACCGAGGTGTTCCCGAGCAACCGCAAGGGTGAGCTGGGCGATGTGGCCAAGATGAACTGCGCCACCTGCCACCAGGGTGTCAACAAGCCGCTGCTGGGCGCCCCCATGCTCAAGGACCATCCGGAACTCGCGGCCTACCGGCCGTACACGGCGCCCGCAACGGCTGCGCCCGACGCAGCCGCCGCCCCGGCCGCCGACGCACCCAAACAGTGACGCTGGCGCCAGCCGCGTTCACACATGGCTGAGACCACCCCCGATGTGATCACCCTCTCGGGGGTGGTGGTCGTTGTACTGGTGAACTACCTGCGCGAACACCAGGCCTGGGGCTGGATGCGCATGGTGCAGGGCTCGGCATCGCTCAAGGGTGTGCCCGGTGTGGTGTTTGCCAAGGTCATGGGCAGTGGCCATGGTGGCGGTTTCAGCATACGGCCGAGCGCCAGCCACCAGGGCCTGATCGTGATGTTCGACCATGCCGAGCAGGCGGACGCCTTTCTCTCCGGCCCGATCGTGCAGGCCTACCGCCAGCGCGCCGCGCAGTTCTGGAGCGGTGTGCACGAGGTGCTCTCTTCGCGCGGCCAATGGGACGGTGAAGCCTGGGGCCCGACCCCGGCCACCCACCTCAAGCCCGACCACACCGTGCACGACGACGCGGGCGCCGCGCGGCCGCTGGCCGTGATCACGCGCGCCAGCATCCGCCCGGCAAAGGCCATGGCTTTCTGGCGCAGCGCCCCGGCCACGCAGGCGGCCATGCAGTCGGCCGCCGGCTGCACGCTGGCCATGGGCCTGGGCGAGGCGCCGCTGGTGCGCCAGTGCACCTTCAGTTTGTGGAAAGACACCTCCTCCATGCTCGACTACGCGCACCAGGGCGCACACCAGGCCGCCATCGAGGCCGCCTACCGGCACAGCTACTTCTCCGAATCGATGTTCGTGCGCATGCGGCTGCTGGAACATCACGGGCAATGGACCGCACCCCACGCCATGAACACCGAACCCACCGAAGGGCAGCCCCATGGCTGAACACCGCGTGGTCGTCGTTGGTGCCGGCATGGCGGGCCTGGTGTCGGCCTTGCAACTGGCGCAGCAGGGGCTGGATGTGACCGTGGTCGAGGCCGCGGCCACGCCCGGCGGCAAGGTGCGCCAACTGGTGGTGGACGGCGCGCCCATCGACAGCGGCCCCACCGTGTTCACCATGCGCTGGGTGTTCGACGAAATCTTCGCCTCGGTGGGCACCTCGCTCGAATCCGAGCTGCGCATCCGCCCACTGCCGGTGCTCGCGCGCCACTGGTGGGACGGCGGCAGCTCGCTAGATTTGTTCGCCGATCCCGCCCGCTCGTTCGACGCGGTGGCGCGGTTCGCAGGGCTCGCGGAAGCCCAACGTTTTCAGGGTTTCTGTGCACAGGCCAAGGCAGCCTACCAGGCGCTCGAAGGTCCCTACCTGCGCAGCACCTCGCCCAGCCTGCTCGGCATGACGGTGGGCCTGGGCGCGCGTGGCCTGGCCACGCTGGCCGCGCTCGGCCCGCTGCGCAGCCTGTGGCACAGCCTGGGCCAGCACTTCACCGACCCGCGGCTTCGCCAGCTGTTTGGCCGCTACGCCACCTACACCGGCTCGTCGCCGTGGGAAGCCCCGGCCACGCTGATGCTGATCGCCCAGGTCGAGCTCGACGGCGTGTGGGCGATTGATGGCGGCATGCACGCCCTGGCCCGTTGCCTGGAGCGGCTGGCGCGCGAGCGCGGCGCCACGTTCCGCTACCTGAGCCCGTGCGAGCGCATCGAGGTGAACAAGGGCCGTGTGAGCGGTGTGCGGCTGGCCAGCGGCGAAACCTTGAGCGCCGACAGCGTGGTGTTCAACGGCGACGTGGCCGCGCTGCGCACCGGCCTGCTGGGCCAACCCGCGCGCCGCGCAGTGAAGCCCAAAGCCCCCCCGCGCTCGCTCTCGGCCATCACCTGGTCCATCCACACCCGCACCAGCGGTCTGGCGCTGGACCGCCACAACGTGTTCTTCCGCAAGGACTACGCCACCGAGTTCCAGGACATCTTCCAGCACGGTGAACTCCCCAGACAACCGACGGTGTATGTGTGTGCGCAAGACCGCGGCACCGACCTGGCCGCCCCCACCGGCCGCGAACGCCTGCTCTGCCTGGTGAACGCACCAGCCGCCGGCGACCTCTCCACCATCACACCCGAGGCGATCGAAACATGCGAGAACTCCAGCTTTGCCCTGCTGCGCCGCTGTGGCCTTCGGATCGAGAGCGCCGAGCCCCCGTCGATCCGCACCACCCCGGCGGACTTTCACCAGCTCTTTCCGGCCACGGGGGGCGCCCTCTACGGGCAGGCGACCCACGGCTGGACCTCGGCCTTCGCCCGCTCCAGCGCCAGCACACCGGTCACGGGCCTTTTCCTGGCGGGGGGGAGCGTCCACCCGGGCCCGGGGGTCCCGATGGCGGCGCTTTCGGGCCGGCTGGCGGCCGCGGCCGTGATGGCGAGCCCCGCTTTGACCAGGTGGTCCCCTCGGGTGGCTACCTCTGGTGGTACATCGACGCCCTGAGCGACGACGGACAGTTCGGCCTGTCCATCATCGCCTTCGTGGGCAGCGTGTTCTCGCCCTACTACGCCTGGGCCCGCAAACGCGGACCCACCGACCCCGACAACTTCTGCGCGCTCAACGTGGCGCTCTACAGCACGGGCGCGCGCCGCTGGTCCATGACCGAACGCGGTGCCGCGCACAACCGGCGCGACGCCACCCATTTCAAAGTGGGCCCCAGCCAGCTCGAATGGCACGACGACACACTCACCATCCACATCGACGAGGTGGGTGTGCCGATTCCCCGGCGCATCCGCGGCACGGTGAAGTTGCGCACACACCAGCTGTTCAAATTCAGCACCGCGCTCCATGCCGATGGCCACCACCGCTGGGGGCCGATCGCGCCGCACGCGCGCGTCGAAGTGAAGCTGCAGCACCCCGAGCAGCGCTGGAGCGGCCACGCGTATCTGGACAGCAACGAAGGCGACGAACCGCTGGAGCGCGCGTTCACCGAATGGGACTGGTCACGCAGCGCCCTGAAGGACGGCAGCACCGCCGTGCTGTACGACGTGGAGCCGGGCAAGGCCCAGGGCAAGCTGCTCGCCCTGCGCTTCGGGCGCCACGGCAGCGTGCAGCCGTTTGAAGCGCCGCCCCTGCAGACGCTGCCGCGCACCGCCTGGCGCATCGAACGGCGCATGCGCAGCGATTCGCGCGTGCTCGTGAAGCAGCAGCTGGAAGACACGCCGTTCTACCAGCGCGCCATGCTGCAGAGCACGCTGCTGGGCGAGCGCGTGACCAGCTTTCACGAAACCCTGCGCGTCCCCCGGCTGGTCTCGCCGCTGGTGCAGGCCATGCTGCCCTGGCGCATGCCCCGCCGGGGTTGAAGCGCCAGACGACTCAGCGCAGAAAATCCGCCACCGCCGCGAGCGAAGACTCAGCCGCCTCTTCTTGCGGCAGGTGGCCCACATTCGGCAAGGTCACCAATCGGCTGCCCTTCACGGCACTCAGGTAGTCCTGCGCATTGGCCACCGGAATCATCGCGTCGGCATCACCCCAGACCAGCAAGGTGGGCGCGGCGATGGTGGCCAGCATCGGGCGCGGATCGATCAACACGGTCTGTTCAAGGCGCTTGAACATCGCGTCCCGGCCACCGGGTGCCAGCATCAGGTCGTGGTAACGCGTGGTGACCTCGTCGGTGAGGAAGGTCGGGTCGGCATAGGCTGGCTCGAGGCTCATGCGCAACACCGGCTTGGGCATCACATACCGCATGGCACCCAGCACCGCCGGCACCTCGGCGGCACTGCCGTATTCAAAACCCGGGCTGGCAAAACCATCGGAGGCCACGAGCACCAGGCGCTCGGTGCGCTCGGGATACCGGGCCGCGAAGGTCCACGCAATGCGCCCACCGATGGAATGGCCCACGATGCTCGCGCGTGCCACGCCAAGCTGGTCCATGAGCGACAACACCAGCTCGATGCTGCGCGCATCGGTGTAGTCGTTTGCCGGGTCGGGGTCGCTCAGGCCGTTGCCCGGCAAATCCAGCCGGATCACGCGGTGGGTGGCGCTCAGGGCTGGCGCCCACACGTCCCAGGTTTGCAGGCTGGCACCAAAGCCGTGCAGCATCACCACCGCTGGCGCCTCCTTGGGGCCACTGTCACGCACGTGCAGTCGCCATGGGCCCACCTGCACGAGGTCGCCGGGGGCGGCCAGGTAGCGAGCCTCCAGCTCGTTGCGCGACTTGTCGGGCGTCCATAGCCAGAACGCCAACAGCACGATGGACCCGAAGGCGGTCAGCAACGAGGTGGTCTTCCAGTTCATCCTTGAGCGTTCTCGTTGACGGCGCCACGCGCCCGCCTGAAAACGTGGCGTGCAGCCAGACCCGCCAGCACAGCCACCACCCACAACACCAGCGCGAGCGCACCGTACGCAACCGCTGCTCCTTCGTGGTGAACCACAAGGCCGTCAAAGTGGTTGCCCTCTTCGTTGTAGGGCAAACGGGCCTTGGCCATCGCCACCACCGTGAGCCAGGCAGCGGGTACAGCAGCGGCCACCGCGAACACCGCCAGTGCCCACGCAGCCCATCTGAAAGATCTGGGTTGCATGGTCGGGCGCCTAGGCCAGCAAGGCCGCCAGCCCACCTTCGGCTTCAAACCGCTGGTTGCGGTAGGCCAGCCGGGTGGGGCCCGGCCACACGCGCTGCGCGATGCTGTGGGCCGGGTCACCGGGATAACAGATCACGCGCACACCGTCTTCGTCAAACGGCTCGGGCTCGATCAGCGCGGGCGGGCGGCTGCGGGCGGCGTCCATCACCTCGGCGGCGGTGCGCCAATGGCTGAGCTGGCACAGGCTCATGATCTGCGGCGGCGCCAGATCGATCTCGCCAGCCCAGTAGCGCTCCAGCCCCAGGCGCGGTGCCATCCACACAGCCTCGGTGGCCTCAAAGGCGCAGTGTTCGGCCAACTGGCCCTGCGGTGCGGCGGCCACAAAAAAGCGCGTGTCAAACCGCTTGTTGGTCACCGAGGGCACACGCGGTGTGATCCAGCGCGACCAGGGCAGCACGCTGGCGGTGGACACCGGGCAGCCGAGCTGCTGCAGGGCGTCCGCAAACCCGGTGCCGGAGGCGGTGAGCGCGCGCACCTGCTGCGCCAGATCGGCGCGGTGGGCCAGGCCGAGCAGCAGACCGCATTCTTCAAACGTCTCGCGCAAGGCGGCCACGTGCAGGGCCAGCGCGGTCTCTGTGTCCAGCCCAGGCTCGTTCAACACCTGCGCGCAATCGACCGCCGAGCGGTCCAGCGCCGAGGGGTCCACCGCGCGGTCGGCCGCATCGAGCTTGCCACCGGGAAACACGTGCACACCGCCCAGCACGGCCGAGTTGCCGTGGCGGCGCACCAGCATCACCTCCAGCCCCTGGGGTGCGTCGCGCACCACGATCACGGTGGCCGAAGGCACGGGGGGTGTGAGAACGGTGTCGGAGTTGATCGAGAGGGCCATGTGCGAATTGTCGGCGAGGGCTTGCACAGACGCTGTCGCCATGAGGGCCCGGGGCCGGGCACCCACCGCCTGCGGGTAATCCCTCTGTAAGAAAGTGTTCTTTTTGTGGCCGGGCTGAATCCAATCGCGAACTTGCCCCGTATTCAGTGTGTCCCGCTCGAAACGCCAGGCTCTCTGGCTCCTCCCAACCTCTTCAAGGATTCACCATGAAAAACGTTCGCACTTCCATCATCGCCCTCGCCCTGACCTCCATCGCTGCCGGCTCCGTGTTCGCCGCCGACATGGCCCCGAAAACCCGCGACCAGGTGCGTGCCGAACTGGCACAAGCCCAGCGCAACGGCTCGCTGATCGCCGATGGCCAGACCGGCGCCACCTTCCGTGACCTGTTCCCGGGCAACTACATGCAGCCCGCAGCCGCCAGCAGCAAGACGCGCGACCAGGTGCGCGCCGAACTGATGGAAGCCCAGCGCAACGGCACCCTGATCGCCGACGGCCAGACCGGCGCGACCTTCCGCAGCCTGTTCCCCGGCAACTACCCCATGAACAACACGCAGGCTATGGGCAACAACGGCACGACCGTGGGCATGGGCCAGGCCAGCAGCAGCGTGAAGTCGAACTGATCGACCGCGCTTTCTGGAACCCCCGGGGCTGTGTGTCGGCCCCGGGGG
>JAJNQE010000129.1 GCA_021154985.1 Hydrogenophaga sp. | reverse complement strand
TCGACCCGAGCGCCACCAGCTCCTGATCGGGCTCGATGCGCTGGCGCCGTTTGGCGGCCAGCGTCTGCCCGACCGACACCGACTCGACGAAACCGACCACGCTGATGAGCAGCGCCGGCACCAGCAGTTGTTGCCACAGCCCGAGGTCCCACAAGGGCAGTGTGAACGGCGGCAGGCCTTGCGGCACGGCACCCACGATCTTCACGCCCTGCCCTTGCCAGTCCAGCGCCCAGGTGAGCAGCGTGGTCACGGCGATCGCAGCCACCGGGCCGGTTTTGGCCACCACGTCGGCCGCGCGCGGGTTCATCCCCAGGCGCTGCAGCAAGGGCTTGAGGCCACTGCGCACCCAGAACAAAAACGCCACGGTGACCGCACCGATGACCAGGGTGAGAACATGGGTCTGGTCCATCTGCGACAGCAGCGACAGGCCCAGGTCAACGAAGTTGTGGCCCTCCGCCTTCACGCCCATCAGCGTCTTGAGCTGGCTCGCCGCGATCAGGATGCCCGACGCCGAAATGAAGCCCGAGATGACCGGGTGGCTGAGGAAGTTGGCCAGAAAGCCCAGACGCAGCAAACCCATGGCCAGCAACAACAAGCCCGACAGGAAAGCGAGCGTGATCGCCACCGCCCAGTATTCGGGTGTGCCGGCCACAGCGTGCTGGCCGATGGCCGCGGCTGTCATGAGCGAGACCACCGCCACCGGCCCCACGGCCAGCACCCGGCTGGTGCCGAACACCGCGTAAAGCAGCAGCGGCGCCACGCTGGCGTACAGGCCCACCTCGGGAGGCAAACCCGCAAGCATGGCGTAGGCCAGGCTTTGCGGGATCAGCATGATGGTGACGATGAGCGCCGCCACGCCGTCGCTGAGCAGCATTCCGCGGTTGTACGCACGACCCCACTGCAGCACAGGTAGCGACGGCAGCCAGCGGCGCCAGGTGGAGGTTGGGTTCATTCGGCGCGGGTCTCTTCAGTTGGACGTCGCTGGCACCAGGGCCACCTCAGGCCCCCGCGCGCTGGCGCCAGCCGCTGCGCTCAATGACTTCGAAGATCACCATGCCGACCACCATGGCCAGCACGAAAACCACGGCCTTGACCTCGCCCGACGCCATGGAAACGATGCCCGGCCCGGGGCAGAAACCCGCCAGCCCCCAGCCTGCGCCAAACGTCAGACCCCCGAGAACAAGGCGCTTGTCGATCTGGGTGGACTTGGGCAGATGCAACGCCCCGCCCAGGAAGTTGGTGGTGCGTTTGCGCGCCAGGGCAAAGGCGAAGAAGCCCACGGCGATGGCGCCGCCCATGACGAAAGCCAACGACGGGTCCCAGGCGCCGAACAGGTCCAGGAAACCGAGCACCTTGGCGGGGTCGGTCATGCCGGAGAGCAGCAGGCCCAGGCCGAACAGCAGGCCCACGAAAAATTCGGTGATGCGGTGCATGTGTGTGCTCCTTACAAAACGTGGCGAACCGCGAAGACCATGGCGAAACCGGCGCCCATGAAAGCCAGTGTGGCCACCAGGGAACGGGGCGACAGGCGCGAGAGACCGCAGACGCCGTGGCCACTGGTGCAGCCCGACCCAAAGCGCGTGCCCAGGCCCACCAGCAGACCGGCGACCACGATGGTGGCGAAGCCGGCGTCGATGGTGGGTGCTTTCGCGAAACCGGCGGGCGCAAGCCAGCCATACACCAGCGGCGCAGCCAGCATGCCCAGCAGAAAAGCGATGCGCCAGCCGGCGTCGCCCTTCTTGGGCGCCAACAGGCCACCCAGAATGCCGCTAATGCCCAACACCCGGCCATTGACCAGGATGAAGAACGCCGAGGCCACGCCCAGCAGGATGCCGCCGGACAGCGAAGCCCACGGCGTGAAATTGGCCCAATCAATCGTCATGACTCACTCCTTTTCAGAAACACAAAATTGTTCGTACAGCACCTGCATCACGGCCAGCGCCTTGGGACTGGTCAAGGCGTAGTGGATGTTCTTGCCTTCACGGCGGGTGCTCACCAGCTCCTCGTCGCGCAACACGGTGAGTTGCTGTGACAGCGTGGGCTGCACGATGCCCAACAACGCTTCCAGCTCGCCCACGCGGCGTTCGCCTTGCGAGAGCTGGCACAGGATCAGCAGCCGGTCCGGATTGGCCAGCACTTTCATCAAGCGGCAAGCGCGGCCTGCGGCCGATTGCATTTCTTCAAGGTCCATCGCGGCGTTCTTCATCGGTGGTTCCTCACGGTTCATGGGGCGGCCAGCAACGGGCCGGCGGATGGCGTGAATATATTGACAGACAATATATTTGTCAATATATTATTGTTTACTTATTTATAGGAGCCCTCCATGTCCACCGCCCCGGCCCACAGCACAGCACCCCAGGTGCACGGCATGTTCGATCCCGCCACCTGGACGGTGACCTACATCGTTCACAACGGCCCGGGCAGCGAGGCCGCGATCATCGATTCGGTGCTCGACTACGACCCGAAGTCGGGCCGCACCCAGCACGCCTCGGCCAACAAGGTGATCGACTACGTGCGTGCCAACCACCTCCAGGTGCAATGGATCCTGGAGACCCATGCCCACGCCGACCATCTCTCGGCCGCGCCCTACCTGCGGGCCCAGCTCGGCGGCCAGATCGGCATCGGCGGCAACATCACCACGGTGCAAAAGGTGTTCAAAGGCGTGTTCAACCTGGAGCCCGGCTTCAAGCAGGACGGCTCGCAGTTCGACCACCTGTTCAAAGAGGGTGAGGTCATCCCGTTGGGCGAACTCTCAGGTGAGGTGCTGTTCGTGCCCGGCCACACGCCGGCCTGTGCGGCGTACCGCTTCGGCGACGCGGTGTTCGTGGGTGACACGTTGTTCATGCCCGATGTGGGCACTGCGCGTTGCGACTTTCCGGGTGGCGACGCCCGCACCCTCTACGCCTCCACACGCAAGCTCTTGAGCCTGCCGCCGCAGACCCGCCTTTTCATGTGCCACGACTACCCGCCCACCGGCCGCGCGGTGGCTTTCGAGAGCACCGTGGCCGAGCAACGCGCGCGCAACATCCACGTGCACGACTGTGTGAGCGAAGACGCGTTCGTGGCCATGCGCACGAAGCGCGACGCCACGCTGGAGATGCCCACCTTGATCCTGCCTTCGGTGCAGGTGAACATCCGCGCAGGCGAGTTGCCACCCAAGGAAGACAACGGCGTGGCCTACCTGAAGATCCCGCTGAACGCCCTCTGACCCACTCACTGCACCACACCCGGGACCGCACCATGACCACCGCCACCGTTTCGCTCCGGCAGCAAGCCGACTACCGCTTCGAGATCCGCTTCGGCGAGAACCTCCCGAGCCTGATCGCCGACGAACCCGCGCCCCTGGGCCAAGGCGAAGGCCCCTCCCCCGCACAACTGCTGGCTGCGTCGGTGGGCAACTGCCTGAGCGATTCCTTGCTGTTTGCGCTGCGCAAATTCAAGCAGGCACCCGAACCGCTGCGCTGCGAGGTCACAGCCGAGGTGGGGCGCAACCCGGAAGGCCGTCTGCGCATCCTGGGCATCCACGCCACCATCACCCTGGGGGTGGCGGCAGGTTCACTGGAGCACCTGGACCGGGCATTGGCACAGTTCGAGGCGTTTTGCACCGTCACCCAGAGCGTGCGCCAGGCCATTCCGGTGCGGGTCACCGTGATCGACGCCGCCGGGCTCACGCTGCGCGACCAGACCTGACGCGCCTGGGCCGAACCCACCCGGCTCCAACGGATGGACGCTCCGACCTGCCCGGTGCGGGGGTTTTCCCGGGTGGCACGCTCGAAAACATGAAGTATATTGCGTGCACTTCACATGAGCACCCCCTCCAAACTCCTCATCCTGGTCGGCACCATGACCAACACCGCCGAGTATGTTGCTCAGGCCATCGAGATGGATTGCGCCGATCTGGTGCCCACCATCGAAGTCCGGATGATGGACGGTCTGGACATCACGGTGTTTGAGGAAGATGCACTTTACGTCATCTGCTCATCCACCTACGGCGCTGGCGACGTGCCCGACAACGCACGCCACCTGTACGAATCGCTGGGCAACGAACCAAAGTACCTGGGCACGGTGCGCTACGGCGTGATCGCCCTGGGTGACAGCGCCTACCCGCAAACTTTCTGCAACGGCGGCCTGCGGTTTGACGAGCGCCTGGCCGACCTCGGTGCCGTGCGCATCGGCGATGTGTTTCGCCACGACGCCTCCGCCGGCACAGAACCCGAGGTGGTTTGCACCGCATGGGCGCGCAAGTGGCTGGCCCTCGCGCTCGTTGCCAATGCCTGACGGCACGCCTCCGTTTCATATGTAAATAGTTCAAGCCTCAAGTACGGGTAATTCTGTATCGCCAACCCCCACCCTCCCGTCTACAGTGCCTTGACAGTTTCCGCTTTGTGCCAACCCACCTGGAGATCCTTCATGACCACCCGCCGACTCGTCCTGACCCGCAGCGCCGCCGTGATCGGCGCCGCGTCCACCGGCCTGCTGCTGCCCGAAATCGTGCGCGCACAGTCGGACAAAGTCCGCGTGGGTTTCATGCTCCCCTACACCGGCACCTTTGCCCAACTGGGCGTGGCGATCGAAAACGGTTTTCGCATGGCGCTCAACGAACAGGGCGGCAAGCTCGGCGGCCGCGAGGTCGAGTTCTTCAAGGTCGACGACGAATCGAACCCGGCCAAAGGCATCGAGAACGCCACCCGCCTGGTGCAACGCGACAAGGTCGACGTGCTCGTGGGCACGGTGCACTCGGGCGTTCAGATGGGCATCCACAAGGTGGCGCGCGACACCGGCGTGCTGAGCCTGATTCCCAACGCCGGCGTGCACGTGGCCACCCGCGCGCAGTGCGCTCCCAACGTCTTCCGCACCTCGTTCACCAACTCCCAGCCCACGCTGGCACTGGGCAAGGCCATGATGGAACGCGGCCACAAGAAAGCCGTGTGGATCACCTGGAACTACGCGGCGGGCGACGAGGCCTTTGAAGGTTTCGAGAAGAGCTACACCGAAGCCGGCGGCACCATCATCAAGAAGCTCGGCCTGCCCTTCCCCAACGTGGAGTTCCAGGCGCTGCTGACCGAGATCGCTTCGCTCAACCCCGATGCCGTGGCCTGCTTCTTTGCCGGCGGTGGTGCAGCCAAGTTCCTGCGCGACTTTGCGGCGGCCGGCCTGAACAAGAACATCCAGCTCTACGGCTCGGGCTTCCTGACCGAGGGCGTGCTCGACGCCGCCGGCCCGGCCGCTGATGGCGTGCTGACCACCATGCACTACAGCGATTCGCTGGACACGCCGCGCAACAAGAAATTCCGCCTGGAGTACGCCAAGACGTTCCGCCTGCAGCCCGACGTGTACGCGGTGCAGGGCTACGACACCGGCCTGCTGCTGATCAAGGGCGCGAATGCGGTCAAGGGCGACCTGAACAACAAGCAGGCCTTGTACGCCGCCATGAACGGCGCCGAAATCGACAGCCCGCGCGGCAAATGGAAGATGAGCGCCGCCCACAACCCGATCCAGGACATGTACCTGCGCAAAGTGGAAAACAAGGAAAACAAGGTGATCGGCATCGCGCAAAAGGCCGTGGCCGATCCGGCCACCGGCTGCCGCATGGCCTGAAGCCGGGCGGACTCTCGCCCACCGCGGGCTGGTCCCACCCCAGGCCGGCGCCCCTCGGGCGCTGGCCTGTTTTTTGCACGCTCCTGCGCTCCGTCCAACCACCCGATCGCCCATGGATTTCGCCAACTTCCTGATCCAGTTGCTCAACAGCCTGCAATACGGCCTGTTGCTGTTCATGCTGGCCGCTGGCCTCACGCTGATCTTCGGGATCATGGGCGTGGTCAACCTCGCGCACGGCAGCTTCTACATGCTCGGGGCCTACCTCGCGTGGTTCCTGGTGGGCCAGCTCGACAGCCTGGTGCTGGCCATCGTGCTGGGCACGGTGATCGCCGTGGCGCTGGGCTGGTTGCTGGAGTGGAGCTTGTTCCGGCACTTTTACCACCGCGACCACCTCGACCAGGTGCTGCTCACCTTCGGCCTGATCTACATCTTTGAAGAGGTGCGCTCCATTCTCTGGGGCGACGACGTGCACGCGGTGCAGGTGCCCGAGATGCTGAACTGGTCGATCCCGCTGACCGAGAACCTTTCCTACCCGGTGTATCGGCTGGTGATGTCGGGCGTGTGCATTGCGCTGGCGCTCGGCCTGTACCTCTTGATCTCCAAAACTCGCCTGGGCATGAAGATCCGCGCGGGCGCCTTCAACCGCGAAATGACCGAATCGCTGGGCATCAACATCCGCCTGATCCACGGCGTGGTGTTCGCGCTGGGCGTGGCGCTGGCGGCCATCGCCGGCATGATCGCCTCGCCGATCGCGAGCGTCTACCCCGGCATGGGCAGCTCGGTGCTGATCATGTGTTTTGTGGTGGTGGTCATCGGCGGCATCGGCTCGGTGCGCGGTGCGCTCGTTGCTGCCCTGCTGGTGGGTTTGGTGGACACCTTCGGCAAGGTGCTGGTGCCTCAGATCGCCGGCATGGCTGTCTACATGCTCATGGCCGCCGTGCTGCTCTACAAGCCTGAAGGGCTGTTCAAACAATGAGCTCTCCCAAAGCCCAACTCGAAAAGCTGCCGCGCAGCATCCAGGCCATCCTGGTGCTGGGGGCCATTGCGCTTGCCACGTTCCCCCTCATTCCCCTGACCGGTGGAGACTTCTATCTGCAGATGCTCTCGCAGATGATGATCCTGGCGATCTTTGCCATGAGCCTGGATCTGCTGCAAGGCGTGAGCGGCCTGGTGTCGCTCGGCCACGCGGCCTACTTCGGCCTGGCGGGTTATGCGCTCGCCTTCCTCACACCGGCGGACACGCCCATCAGCCTGTGGTGGTCGCTCCCCGTGTCGGTTCTGGGGGCGGCGCTGGCCGCGCTGATCATCGGTTTCTTCGTGGTGCGCACGCACGGCATCTACTTCATCATGGTCACCATGGCGTTCGCGCAGATGGTGTTCTTCCTGTTCTTCGACAACAAGGCACTGGGCGGCTCCGATGGCGTCTACGTCAACTTTCGGCCCGAAGCCTCGCTGTTCGGCTGGACCGGCATCGACCTCGAGAACAAGACCACGTTCTACTACTTCACCTTGCTGCTCTTGGTGCTGGTCTACGCCTTCCTGCGCCGCCTGCTGTTCTCGCCGTTTGGCCGCGTGCTCGCCGGCATCCGCGTGAACGAACACCGCATGCGCGCGGTGGGCTACGGCACCTTCGGCTACAAGCTCGCGGCCTTCACGCTGGCCGGTGCGCTGGCGGGTGTGGCGGGTTTCCTGTGGGCCGCGCAAACCGGCTTCGTGAACCCCGATCTCATGGGTTTTCACATGAGCGCGCACGCGATCATGATGGTGATCCTGGGCGGCATGGGCAACTTCGCGGGCGCGATCGTCGGCGCGTTTGCCTTCGAGTACGTCATGCACTTCTTCAAGGACCTGACCAAACACTGGCAACTGCTCATGGGTGGCTTCATCGTGCTGGTGGTGGTGTTCGCGCCGCGCGGCCTGCTGGGGTTGTTGGCACGGCGCTCGCACAAGGTGGAGGACAAGCCATGAGCACGCTGCTTCTCAGCGCCCAGAACCTCACCAAGCGCTTCGGCGGCCTGGCGGCCGTCAACGGCGTGTCGGTAGACCTGCACCGCGACCGCATCCATGCCGTCATCGGCCCCAACGGCGCGGGCAAGTCCACGCTGACCAACCTGCTCTCGGGCGACCTGCCGCCCACCGCTGGCCGCATCACGCTCAACGGCACGGAGACGGGCGGCAAGAGCGCCGAGCGCATCTCGCGCCTGGGCCTGGGTCGGAGCTACCAGAAAACCAACATCTTCCTGCCCTTCACCGTGTGGGACAACGTGCGCCTGGCCGCGCAATCGCGCGAGCGACATTCGCCCTGGAACCCCTTGCGCTGGCTGTCGGCCGCCAGCGGCATGGCGCAGGTCAATCAACGCTGCGAGCGCGCGATCGAACTCGCGGGCCTCACGGCGCGCGCCAACACCGTCGCGGGTACTACCAGCCATGGCGAACAGCGCCAACTGGAAATCGCCATGACGCTGGCCACCGAGCCCACCGTGCTGCTGCTTGACGAACCGCTGGCGGGCATGGGCCACGCCGAAGCCGAGCGCATGGTGGAACTGCTGCTGCGCATCAAGAAGGACCACGCCATGATGCTGGTGGAACACGACATGG
>JAJNQE010000122.1 GCA_021154985.1 Hydrogenophaga sp. | reverse complement strand
GCCAGCCTGGGCCTGCCCACGGTCACGGTGTTCCGCCGCATCCGGGTCGCCTACTTCTCCACTGGGGACGAGATCCTGAGTCTGGGCGAACCCATCCGCGAAGGCGCGGTGTTCGACAGCAACCGCTACACCGTGTTCGGTTTGCTCAAGCGCATGGGCGTGGACGTGATCGACATGGGCGTGGTGCGCGACGAACCCGCGTTGCTCGAAGCCGCGTTCCGCAACGCCGCCACGCAGGCCGACGCAATCATCACCAGCGGCGGCGTGAGCATGGGCGAGGCCGACCACACCAAGGCCATGATGAAGCAGTTGTGCGATGTGGCGTTCTGGCGCATTGCAATGCGTCCTGGGAGGCCGATGGCAGTGGGTCGCATCTCGGAGGAAGGCAAGTCATCGGTGCTGTTCGGTTTGCCGGGCAATCCGGTGGCGGTGATGGTGACCTTCCTCGCCTTCGTTCGCCCTGCCCTGCAGCACCTCATGGGCGGCACGCCCACACCGCCGGTGCTGCTGCAGGCGAAAAGCCTGGAGCCGCTGCGCAAGAAGCCCGGACGCACCGAATACCAGCGCGGCATCGTGAGCAGAGCGGCCGACGGCTCGCTCACCGTTCGCATCACCGGCAACCAGGGCTCGGGCGTTCTCAGCTCCATGGTGGAAGCCAATGGGCTGATCGTGTTGCACCACGCGCAGGGCAACGTGGCGGTGGGCGATGTGGTTGACGTGATGATGTTTTCCGGGGTGATCTGAGGTTTTTCTCCGGCTGTCCCGGTCATCGGCGGCCACGGCGCACGGCTCCGCGAATGTCCTCCGGGGCCTGCGGCCCCTCCCCCTTTATTTCGCTGCGCCGTGCGCCGTGGCCGCCGATGACCTCGTTGCACGCGTCAAGTGCTCGCTCCAACATCACTTCATGCGCTCACGCGCCCGCCAACCCACTAGGCGCGCAATGCCTCCGACGACGACTCGGCTCCAGAAGGTTTGCGCCCAAACATTTTCCCGAACCAGATCGACACATCGTCCACCAGCGTGAACACCGCCGGGATCACCAGCAGGCTCAGGAAGGTCGACGTGATCAACCCACCGATCACCGCCACCGCCATGGGTGACCGGAAACTGCTGTCCGCCGCACCCCAGCCCACTGCAATCGGCAACATGCCCGCGCCCATGGCGATCGTCGTCATCACGATCGGGCGCGCGCGCTTGTGGCAAGCATCCAGGATGGCCTCCAGGCGGTTCATGCCGTGCTCGCGTCGCGCTTCAATCGCGTACTCCACCAGCAGGATCGAATTCTTGGTGGCCACCCCCATCAACATGATCAGACCGATCAGCGAGGGCATGGAAAAACTCTTGTCCGCCAGCAGCAGCGCCACGAACGCGCCACCCAGCGACAGCGGCAGCGCCGCCAGAATGGTCACCGGGTGCAGGAAGGCCTTGAACAGCAGCACCAGCACGATGTAGATGCACAGCACGCCGGTGAGCATGGCCAGGCCGAAGCTGGCGAACAGCTCGCCCTGCACCTCGGCGTCGCCGATCTCCAGCACCGACACGCCCGGTGGCAGGTTGCGCAGGCTGGGCAGTTTGTCCACCGCGTTCTTCATGTCGCCCAGCGCAATGCCGGCGAGCTCGACTTCAAAGTTGATGTTGCGCGCACGGTCGTAGCGGTCGATCACGGCCGGGCCGCCGCCAAAGCTCAGCGTGGCCACCTGCCCCAGCATCACCGGCCCCTTGGCGCCCGGCACCGCCAGACGGGCCAGCAAGTCCAGATCACCACGGGCGGAGGCGTCGAGCTTGACCCCGATGGGAATCTGCCGCTGCGGCAGGTTCATCTTCGGGAGCGCCGTGTCGTAATCACCCACGGTGGCAATGCGCAAGGTCTCGGCGATCGCGCTGCTGGTCACGCCCATGTCGGCAGCGCGCGCCAGGTCGGGCGTGACGCTGATCTCGGTGCGCACCAGCGACGCGGTGGACTGCACGCTGCCCACGCCGGGAATGGTGCGCAGGTCGCGCTCGATGCCGGTGGCGGCGCTGGTGAGCGCGGCGGCGTCGTTGCCCGTGAGCGTCAGGATGTACTTTTCACCCGAGCCACCGAGACCCACCTTGCTGCGCACGCCCGGCAGATTGGACATGGCCGCGCGCATCTGGTTTTCAATGACCTGCTTGCGCGGGCGCGTGCCCCGCGCATCGAGCTGAATGGTCAGTGCCGCCTTGCGCGACTCGGCCGTGCCCTGCGGCGCAAACGGGTCGCTGCCCGCCGAGCCCGAGCCGATGGTGGTGTAGACCGACTTCACGTGGGGCACCTCCATCACCAGCAGGCGCGCACGCTCGGCGCTCGCGATGGTCTGCTGCAGCGTGGCACCCGGTGGCAGCTCGATGTAGACCTGCGTCTGCGAGTTGTCGTCGGGCGGAATGAAGCCCTGCGGCAGCAGCGGGATCAGCATGAGCGAACCCACAAAAAACACGCCGGCTCCGACCATGGTGACCCAGCGGTGGCGAATGCACCACGCCGCCCAGCCCTGGTAGGTGTCGAGCCAGGCGGGTTCGTCCTGGTTGGTCATCCAGCGCCAGAAGGCGCCGGTCACGCGGTTGCTGCGCGCCCAGCGCGGCATGTCCTTGGCCATCACCACCGGCTTCAAAAGGTACGCCGCCATCATGGGCGTGAGCGCGCGCGCCACCACCAGCGAGGCGAACACCGCAAACGACGCTGTCCAGCCGAACTGCTTGAAAAACTTGCCGGGAATACCCGACATGAAGGCGGTGGGCAGGAACACCGCGATCAGTGCGAAGGTGGTGGCGATCACCGCCAGACCAATCTCGTCGGCCGCTTCCATGGACGCCTGGTACGGCGTCTTGCCCATGCGCATGTGGCGCACGATGTTCTCGACCTCCACGATGGCATCGTCCACCAGAATGCCGATCACCAGCGACATGGCCAACAGCGTCACCACGTTGATGGTGAAGCCCATGTAGTGCATGCCGATGAAGGCCGGAATGGCCGAGAGCGGCAGCGCCACGGCCGAGACCACCGTGGCGCGGAAATCGCGCAAGAAGAGCCACACCACCAACACCGCGAGGATGGCGCCTTCGTACAGCAACACCATCGAGCCGTCGAACTCCTCTTGCACCGGCGTCACGAAGTCGAACGATTCGGTGATGCTGAGGTCGGGCCGTGCGGCCTGCAGCTCCTTGAGCTTCTCGCGCACGCCGTTGCCCACCTCGATCTCGCTCGCCCCCCGGCTGCGCGCCACCTCGAACCCCACCACCGGCTTGCCGTCCAGAAACGCCGCTGCCGTGGGTTCGGCCACCGTGTCCTGGATGGTGGCGATCTGGTCAAGCCGCACCCGGCGGCCATCGGAGAGCGACAGTTCGAGCCGCGCCAGTTCTTGCGCCGACTGCAGCGACGACAGCGTGCGCAGCGGCTGCTGGCTGCCACCCAGGTCCACACGCCCACCCGCGCTCTCGATCTGCACCCTGGCCAACTGCCGCGACACATCGGCCGCACTCGCGCCCAAGGCTTGCAGCTTGAGCGGATCGAGCAGCACCTGCACTTCGCGGTCCACCCCACCCACGCGATTGATCGCGCCCACGCCGCGCACCGAAAGCAGCAGCTTCGAAATGTCGTTCTCGACAAACCACGAGATGGCTTCCGCGTCCATCTTGTCGGACGACACGGTGTAGGCCAACACCGCGCCACCGGCGAGCTCGACCTTGTTGATGATGGGTTCGCGCAGATCGGCCGGCAAATCGCCGCGCACCTTGGCCACGGCCGAGCGCACATCGTCCAGCGCCTCCTGCGTGTTCTTCTCGATGCGGAATTCGGTCGTGATGGTGACCGCGCCGTCCTGCACCTTGGTGGTGATGTGCTTGATGCCCTGCAGCGAAGCCAGGCTGTTCTCGATGACCCGCGCCACGTCGTTCTCAAGCTGGTTGGGCGCGGCGCCCGGCAGGCTGGCGCTCACCGTGATGTTGGGCACGTCCAGGTCGGGGAAGTTCTGCACCTTCATCTGCTGGAACGAGAACAGGCCCGCCAGCGTGAGCATGAAGAACAGCATCGCCGCTGGAATCGGATTCTTGATGGACCAGGCTGAGACGTTCATGGCCCGGTCCTCACTTCACCACTTTGACAAGATCGGCTTCGTTCAGAAAGCCAGCGCCCTGCACCGCCACCGGCTCGTCCGCCTTCACGCCTTCCAGCACCTCCACCCGTTCGCCCACACGGCGCCCGGTCTGCACCTTGCGCTGGCTGGCCTTGTTCTGCGGATCGATGACGAACACGTAGTTGCTGCCGTCGCGCACCACGATGGATTCGCTGGGCACCGTGCGCGCATCGCTCTGGCCCAGCTCGAAAAAGCCTTTGGCAAAGGTGCCCGCTTTCAGCGCGTCGTTCTTCGGCAGGTCCACGAACACCAGGATGTTGCGCGTCTGCGGATCGGCGCTCGGTGCAATGGCGCGCACCCGGCCCGTGATCTCCAGCCCGCTGGCCGCCGTGACCTGCACCTCCTGGCCCTTGCTCACGCGGCCGACCTCGCTCGGGGTGACCTCCGCGCGCCACTCCATGCGGCTCTGGCGCACCAGGCGGAACAGCTCCTGCCCCGCACTCACCACCGCGCCCACGGTGGCGCTGCGCGCCGAGATCACGCCGTCGTCGGGCGCGAGCACCTTGGTGTTGCCCAGCCGTACCTCGGTGGCGCTCAGCACCGCCTTGGCGGCTTCGAGCTGTGCGCGCGCCACCTTCTCTTGCGTGAGGTACTGCGCCACCTGCGACGCGGAGAGCGCACCGCTGTCCTGGATGGAGCGCGCGCGGTCGGCGTCGGCTTTGGCGTTCTCGAAGCTGGCCTCGGCCTGCATCAGGCTGGCGCGGCTCTGCAGGCTGTCGGCCTGCGTGGTCTCGCGCGCGAACTCGGCCAGCACCTGCCCCTTGCGCACCACGTCACCCACGTTCACGTTCACCGACGCCAGCCGCAAACCGTTGAGCTCGGCGCCCACGCTGGCCTCCTGCCAGGCGGTGATGTTGCCGTTGGCCTGCAGGCGGATCGGCAAGCTGCTGCGCTCGGGCTGGGCCACCGTCACGGTGAGCGAGGGCTTGGGGCCTGCGGCGGCCGCGTCGGCTTCGGGCGCTACCGGCTTCTTGATGAACGCCCAGAAGACCACCAGCAGCACCAGGGCCAGTGCGACGGCCAGCCAGAGCCAGCGTTTGCGCGATGAGGAAGTTGTGGCGTTCATGCGGGATCTCTGAGAGCGTTGGGGTTGTTCACGGGATCGAAGCCACCGCCCAGGGCGACGTAGAGCTGGATCCAGGCGTTGATGCGTTCTTGCTGCAAGTTGACCGCGCTGCTGTCGGCGTTGAGCTTGAGGCGGCGCGCTTCTTCCAGCTCGTTGAGGTTGGCCAGGCCCACGCGGTAACGCGCCTCGGTGCCCTTGAGCGACTGCTCGTAGCCCGCCACGGCGGTCACGGTGGACGCCTCTCGCTCGCGCAGGCTGGAGAGCGTCACCAGCGCCTGCTCCACCTCGGCCACGGCCTGGCGCAGCGTGCCGGCGTAAGCCAGGGCCGCCGCCTCGTAGCGGGCCTGTGCGCTGTCGGTGCTCGCGCGCAGGGCATCACGGCCCAGCAGCGGCAAGCTCAGGCTGATGGGTCCGATGGCCCAGGTGTTGAACGTGGCCGTGGTGCCACCGCCCGAGAGGCGGTTGCGCAGCAGACTGCCGGAGAGCGACAGGCCAGGCAACAAGGCGGCTTTGGCCACACCCACGTCCTCGCTGGCGGCCACCAGCTCGCGCTGCGCGCGGTACACGTCGGGCCGCTGGCGGATCACCTCGGCCGGCACGGCGGTCACGGTAAGCAGGTTCTCAAGGCGCTCGGATGAGAGCAAGGCCGGCGCACCGGCCAACCGCTGGCGCACTTCGGGCTCGGGCACGCCGGTGAGCGCCGTGAGCGACTTCACCTGGCGCTCGCAGGTTTCTTCCTGCTGGCGGTAGCGCGCTGCGCTCTCGGCCCCACTCGCGCGGGCCAGCGCGGCCACAGCGGGCGCGGTGAGGCCGGCGCGCTCGGAGGTGCTGTTGTTCTGCGCCGTGACCGCGCGCGAGTCGCGATCGCGCAGGGCCACCGCGAGCTGTTCCCGGCACAGGCGCTGCGAAAAATAGAGCTGCGCCAGTTCGGACGCCACCAGCACCCGGGCTTCGTGCCAGCCGGCACCCGCCGCGTCTTGCTGCGCCTGCGCGCTGCCCAGGCGGGCGCTGCCCTCGCCCCAGAGGCCAACGGCCCACGAAGCCTGCAGGCCCGCGCTGAGCGAGGTGCCCAGCGGAATGGTCGGGTCGGTGATACCGCGGCTGGCGTTGGCCACCGCGCTCACCTGCGGCCCGTTCTGCGCCTCCACCCCGAATCGGGTGGCCCGGGCGGCAAACACCTGGGCGCGGGCGGTGGCAACGGTCGGGCTTTGTGCCTGCGCGCGCTCGCTCCAGTCGGTGAGCACCGGGTCGTCGAACCGGCCCCACCAGGCACTGAGCGCCTGGGTGCTGCCCTGGTGGGCCAGCGGTGGCGCGTACCAACGGCCGGGCAGCTCCACCGCCACGTCGGTCGGCGGCTTGGTCACGCCGCAGGCGCTCAGCAAGGCGGCACAGGTGGCCGCGGCAAGCATGTGCTTCATGAAATGCAATCCCTGTTCGTTCGTTTGACCCGGGGCCGACTCTAGATGATTTGCCCGCCCGAACATTTCAATTCATTTCGATGCGGCGACGGTTTGTTTCAATCGTCTTCGCTGGCGTCCAGCCCGGGAAACAAGACCTCGGTGAAGCCGAAGCGGGTGAAATCGCGCACCCGCATCGGGTAGAGCTTGCCCCAGAGGTGGTCGCACTCGTGTTGCACCACGCGCGCATGAAAACCCTCGGCCTCGCGGTCGATGCTCTGGCCGAGCTCGTCAAACCCCTGGTAACGGATGCGCCGCCAGCGCGGCACCACACCGCGCAGGCCCGGCACCGACAGGCACCCTTCCCAGCCCTCTTCTTCCTCGTCGCCCAGCGGCGTGATGACGGGATTCACCAGCACGGTGCGCGGCACCACCGGCGCGTCGGGGTAGCGCGGGTTGGGCGCGCCGCTGCCAAAAATGACCACCTGCAGGTCCACACCGATCTGCGGTGCGGCCAGACCAGCGCCGTTGGCCGCCACCATGGTGTCCTGCAGATCGGCCACCAGCTGGTGCAGCTCGGGCGTGTCGAATTCGGAGACAGGCTGGGCATGGCGCAGCAAGCGCGGATCGCCCATTTTCAGGATGGTGTGGATGGTCATGGGTTGGACAAGCAGCAAAGATGGGTTTAGTTTCGCTGATCGCTGCCCCGCGCACGATCCCACCACAGGAGACCTCATGAAGACCACCCTGCTTGCGCTCGCTCTGCTGCCGCTGCTGGCCCACGCCCAGGGCGCAGACATCCTCAAAGGCGCCGACCTGGACCTGGGCGCCCGGCTCATCACCGAGAACAAGTGTGCCCAGTGCCACGCCAGCAAAGTCGGTGGCGATGGCAGCGCCATTTACCGGCCGCGGGGCCGCATCAACACCGCCGGCCTGCTGCGCGGCATGGTGGAGAACTGCAGCACCCAGCTGAACCTTCAGTTGTTCCCGGAAGAAGTCACCGCCATCGCGGCGGTGCTGAATCGGGAGTACTACGGGTTCAAGTGAGCGATGCCAGCAAGGCCAGCATGCCGGCTTCGTCCAGCACCGCCACACCCAACTCGTTCGCCTTGTCCAGCTTGCTGCCGGCCTCGGTGCCGGCCACCACGTAGTCGGTTTTTTTGCTCACCGAGCCGGCGACCTTGGCGCCGGCGGCCTCCAGCAAGGCCTTGGCGTCTTCGCGCTTGAGCGTGGGGAAAGTGCCGGTGAGCACGAAGGTTTTTCCCGCCAGCGGCTGGGGCGCACGTTCGGCCGGTTCACCCTCTTCCCAGCTCAGGCCACAGGCGCGCAGTTGCTCCACCACCTCGCGGTTGTGTGGCTGGTCGAAGAAGGTGCGGATGCTTTGCGCCACCACCGGGCCGACATCGGCCACCTCCGAGAGGGCTTCGAGACTGGCGTCCATGATGCGGTCGAGCTGGCCGAAGTGGCGGGCCAGCTCCTTGGCCGTGGCTTCGCCCACATGGCGAATGCCCAGGCCGAACAGGAAACGTGGCAGCGTGGTGCGTTTGGACTTTTCCAGCGCCGCCAGGATGTTTTGCGCCGACTTCTCGGCCATGCGGTCCAGCGCCAGGAGCGATGTGAGCCCCAGGCGGTACAGGTCGGGCAGGGTCTTGACCACGCCTGCGTCCACGAGCTGCTCCACCAGCTTGTCGCCCAGCCCTTCGATCTCCACCGCGCGGCGTTGGGCAAAGTGCAGCAGGGCCTGCTTGCGCTGCGCGCCGCAGAAGAGCCCGCCGCTGCAGCGGTAGTCCACCTCGCCTTCTTCGCGCACGGCGTCGCTGCCACACACGGGGCACTGGCGCGGCAGCGTGAACACAGGCCCCCGTTCGGGCTGAGCCTGTCGAAGCCCTTGCACAGACCCGCCTTCGACAAGCTCAGGCTGAACGGACGGGAGAACGACTGCAACCACCTCGGGGATCACATCGCCTGCGCGCCGCACGATCACCGTGTCGCCCACGCGCACGTCCTTGCGGCGCGCCTCGTCTTCGTTATGAAGCGTCGCGTTGGTCACCGTCACGCCGCCCACGAACACCGGCGCCAGTTTGGCCACGGGGGTGAGCTTGCCGGTGCGGCCGACCTGCACGTCGATGGCAAGCACCGTGGTGAGCTGTTCCTGCGCCGGGTACTTGTGCGCCACGGCCCAGCGTGGCTCGCGGGTGACGAAGCCGAGCTGCCTTTGCAGTGCGAGCGAGTTGACTTTGTAGACCACGCCGTCGATGTCAAAGGGCAGTTGGTCCCGGCTGGCGCCGATGCGCTGGTGGAACGCGACCAAGGCATCGGCGCCCTGGCACAGCGTGGTCTGCTCGGCCACCGGAAAGCCCCAGGCCTTGAGCTGCATGAGCAGATCGAAATGGGTTGCAAACGCCGGACCGCCCTGCTCTGGCGGCGTGATCTCGCCCAGGCCGTAGGCAAAAAAACTCAGGGGGCGTTGGGCGGCGATGCCCGAGTCGAGCTGGCGCACGGCGCCGGCGGCGGCGTTGCGCGGGTTCACAAAGGTCTTTTCGCCCTTGGCACCGGCAGCGATCTTGGCGCGCTGCTTCTCGTTGAGCGCATCAAAGTCGTCGCGGCGCATGTAGACCTCGCCGCGCACTTCGAGCACCGGCGGTGCATCGGCCGGCAGGCGTAGCGGCACCTGCTGGATGGTCCGCACGTTGGTGGTGACTTCTTCGCCGACCTCGCCGTCGCCGCGCGTGGCGGCCTGCACCAGCACGCCGCCCTCGTAGCGCAGGCTCATGGCCAGGCCGTCGAACTTGAGCTCTGCAACGTAGTCCACGGCGGGATCGGCTTCGGTCAGACCGAGTGCACGCCGCACCCGCATGTCGAAGTTGCGCGCCCCACTGGGTTCGGTGTCGGTCTCGGTGTTGATCGACAGCATGGGCACGCGGTGGCGCACCGGTGTGAACGCATCCAGCACCGGGCCGCCCACGCGCTGGGTGGGCGAGTCGCTGGTCAGCAGCTCCGGGTGCTCGGCCTCGATGGCCTGCAGCTCGCGGAACAGCCGGTCGTACTCGGCGTCGGGAATCTCCGGGTCGTCGAGGGTGTAGTAGCGGTGGGCGTGGTGATGGAGCTGGGCGCGCAACTCGGCGGCTCGCTCGGCGGGGCTCGGCCCCGCAGCGAAAAGATCGGATGTCATGTCGGTCAGATCAGGAGAACAGGCGGCGGGCCTGGGGCGAGCCGGCCGCCAGATCGCGGCTGTCCAGCGCGTCGTACAGGCTTTCCAGGTCGGCACCGATGCCGTCCATGGTGTCGGTGGACAAGGGCTGGCCCGCGTCGTCGGTGACGACTCCGTCCATCGCTTCCGCCAGTGCCTTGGCGGCCTGGCGCATGCGCACGAAGGGTTGCTCGCTGCGCGGCACGTGCGTGACCTCCAGCGACAGCGCCACCTCACGCAGCGCGCTTTGCTCGGGGTCTTCGGCCATGGCGGCCTGGGGGTCGAACACCAGGCTCAGGATGGGAGCCTGCCCGCTCTCGCTGCCCGAGAGCACCATGCGCCCGGGCAAGGCCCCGGCGACAAAGCCGAGTTTGGCGGCATGCTGCGCCACGTAGCCGGGGCTCCAGGCGGCGCGGCGCGCGCGCAGGGTGAAGCCGAGTTGGGCGTCGTGGCCGCTGGCAAAGGCGTCGAGTTCCCGGGCGCGGGCCACCTCGGCGCGCATGTCGGGGAACTCGGGCGCAGCGCCCACCGCGTCGGCAAAGGCCTGGGCCTTCACCACGAATTCGGAGAACTCGATGTCGTTGAGCGCACCGGCCCGGTTGGCCAGTTGCACACCGGCCTGCAGGGCGCGGTAGCGCTGACCCGGGCGCGGCGTTTCCCATTCACCGGTGGCGTCGCACAGCCCCTCCACCGCAAACGGTTTGCTGCCCACGCGGCGCGTGCCGGGCAGCGCGGCCAGCAAGGCGTCGCCAGAAACCTGGTGATCCAGCACCAGCGGTGTGATCACGTCGATCAGCGCGTCCAGGCTGGGCTTGCGATCGGGTTGGTGCAGCAGCGGGTTCACGCTGACCGCGGCAGCGGCCACGGCAATGGCGGCGGGGTCGGGCTGCAGGGACGCGCCAGGCATGTCGCCCAGCACCGGGTCGATGCGCTGGATCTCGTGGCCGGTCAGGTCTTCGGGCGAATACGGCACGGTTTCATCGCCAGCGGGCTCGTCATGACCATGGGCCGGGCGCTCGCGCGCCAGGCGCGGTGCGCTCTTGCGCGTGACCCAGGCGTTGTAGGCCACCACGCCCGCGAGCACGAGCCCTCCGATGATGGCCAGGCTGATTTGCAATGTGCTCATGGTGTGGGTGTTCAGGTGGGTTCGAGCATGCCGGCGGCCGATTCCATGTCCACCGCCACGATGCGCGAGACGCCCTGCTCCTGCATGGTCACGCCGATCAGCTGTTCAGCCATTTCCATGGCGATCTTGTTGTGGCTGATGAACAGGAACTGCGTCTCTTTGGCCATGGCGGTGACGAGCTTCGCGTAGCGCTCGGTGTTGGCGTCGTCCAGGGGTGCGTCCACCTCGTCGAGCAAACAGAACGGCGCGGGGTTGAGCTGGAAGATGGCGAACACCAGCGCAATCGCGGTGAGCGCCTTCTCGCCGCCCGAGAGCAGGTGGATGGTCTGGTTCTTCTTGCCGGGCGGCTGCGCCATCACCTGCACGCCAGCATCCAGGATCTCTTCGCCCGTCATCACCAGCTTGGCGTTGCCACCGCCAAAGAGCTCGGGGAACATCTTGCCGAAGTGCGTGTTGACGGTCTCGAAGGTGCTGCCCAGCAGCTCGCGGGTTTCGTTGTCGATCTTCTTGATCGCGTCTTCCAGCGTGTTCATGGCCTCCATCAGGTCGGCCGTCTGGGCATCCAGGAAGGTCTTGCGCTCGCGCGCGGCGGTGAGTTCGTCCAGCGCGGCCAGGTTCACCGCGCCCAGCGCCTGGATATCGCGGTGGAGGCGGTCGATTTCGCCTTGCATGCCAGGGAGGCGCACATTGCCTTCCGTGATGCTTTGCGCCAACGCGGCCAGGTCGGCCTGGGCCTCTTCCAGCATCTGGCTGTACTGCTCCACGCCCAGGCGCGCGGCCTGTTCCTTGAGCTGGAAGTCGGTGATGCGGTTGCGCAGCGGCTCCAGCTCGCGTTCGAGCGACAGGCGCCGCTCGTCACTGGCGCGCAGCTTGGCGGTGAGGTCGTCGTACTGGCTGCGCAGCGCGCCCAGCGCCTGTTCGCGCTCGAGCTTCATGGCCAGGGCGTTCTGCAGGCCAGCTTGTGCGGCGGCGTCGTTCAGGCGCCCCAGCTCGTCGGCGGCACGCTGCTGCTCGTCTGCGAGCGATTTTTCCTGTGTGGCGGCGGTTTCCAGGGAGCGCTGCAGTTCGGCCTGGCGCGCCTGCAGGCTGCGCAGGGCAAACGTGGCTTCTTGCGCCGTGCGCTCCAGCGATCGCTGCTGCTCGCGCGCCTGGTTCAGCGCGCGCTCGGCCGCAATCACCGTGTCGTCCAGCTGCGCGTGGCGCTCCTGGCTGTCGGCCAGCTGCATGTCGAGCTCTTCAAACCGCGCTTCGGCGGTCACGCGGCGCTCCTGCAACTCGTCGAGCTGGGCGTCGACCTCGGCCAGGTCGGCGGCGATCTGCTCGCTGCGCGCCCGGGTCTGCTCGGCCAGTTGCGTCAGGCGCAGCGCTTCCACCTGCAGTTCGTGCGCTCGGCTGCGCGACTCGGCGGCCTCTCGCCGCGCGCTCACCAGACGCTGCGAGGCGTCGGTGTACGCAGCCTCGGCACGAATCAGGCTGGAGCGCGCCTGCTCGTTGATCAGCACCTGCGCCTTGAGCTGTTTGTCGATGTTCTCGATGTCCTGCGCGCGGGCCAGCAAGCCGGCCTGCTCGCTGTCGGGCGCGTAGAAGCTCACGCTGTGCGCGGTGACCGCGTGGCCGCTGGCCACGAAGATCATCTCGCCGGGCTGGAGTTCGGCGCGCCGCGCCATGGCGTCTTCCAGGCTGGGCGCGGTCAGGCAGCCGTGCAGCCACTCGGCCAGCAGGGCTTGCTGGGCCGCGTCGTTCAGGCGCAGCCAGGCGGCCAGGGGCTTGAGGCCGGTGGTGCTGGCCACACTGGCCGGCGCCGCTGGCGGGTTGTAGAAAGCGAGTTTGGCGGGCGGTGCGTCGTTGCCGAAGGCACGCACCATGTCCAGACGCGACACCTCCAGCGCTCCCAGGCGCTCGCGCAGCGCGGCCTCCAGGGCGTTTTCCCAGCCGGTTTCAATGTGGATGCGGCTCCACAGGCCTTGCAGGCCGTCGAGCCCGTGCTTGGCCAGCCAGGGTTTGAGTTTCCCGTCGGTTTTGACCTTCTCTTGCAGCGCCTTGAGTGCCTCCATGCGGGCCGACAGGTCGGCCTGTTTGGCGGATTCCTGGTTCACCGCCTGCTGGGCAGCGCGGCGTGCTTCGTCGAACTGGGGCACGCTGTCCTGCAACTCGTGCAGCACGGCGTCGTTCATCTCCGCCGTTTCCTGCGCGCTGGTGAGCTGGGTCTGTGCGTTCAGCAAGCGGGCTTCATCGGGTGCGGCCAGCGCGTTGCGGTCGGCGGTGAGGCGCTCGCGGCGCTGGTTGAGCGAGCGGCTCTGTTCTTCAATGCTGCGTTGCTCGGCCGCCAGCACCTGAATTTGCTGCTGCACCTGCGCCACGCTGGAACGCTGCTCGTTGGCGCGGGCCTGGGCCTGGCGCAGGCTGTCTTCGAGCGCGGGCAAGGCGCCTGATTGTTCTTCGCCTTGTGCGGCCAGCACCACCGACTGGTCTTCGGCCTGCACCATGGCCTCGGCCAGTTGCTCCAGTTCCACCGCTGCGTCTTCGCTGCGCGTGGTCCATGAAGCAATTTGTTCCTTGAGCTGCACCAGGCGCTGCTCCACGCGGGTGCGGCCTTCCACCACGAAGCGGATCTCGGCCTCCAGCTTGCCCACCTCGGCGCTGGCTTCGTACAGCTTGCCCTGCGCCTGGTTGACCTGGTCGCCCGCGGCGTAGTGCGCCTGGCGGATGGTCTCCAACTCGCTTTCGATGCGGCGCAGATCGGCGGTGCGCGATTCCAGGTCGTTGACCGCCTGTGCGGCGTCGGTCTTGACCTTCACCTGGTCGGCCTCGGCCTCGGCGCGCTTCATGAACCAGAGCTGGTGCTGCTTAAGCGTGGCGCTGGCCTGCAGCGTGTTGTAGCGCGCAGCCACCTCCGCCTGCTTCTCCAGCTTGTCGAGGTTGGCGTTGAGCTCGCGCAGGATGTCTTCGACCCGGGTGAGGTTCTCGCGGGTGTCGGCCAGACGGTGCGCGGTCTCGCGGCGGCGCTCCTTGTATTTGGAGACGCCCGCGGCCTCTTCGAGAAACAGGCGCAGCTCTTCGGGCTTGCTCTCGATGATGCGGCTGATGGTGCCCTGGCCGATGATGGCGTAGGCGCGTGGGCCCAGGCCGGTGCCCAGAAACACGTCCTGCACGTCGCGGCGGCGCACCGGCTGGTTGTTGATGTAGTAGCTGCTGGTGCCGTCGCGCGTGAGCACGCGCTTGACCGCAATTTCGCCGAACTGGCCCCACTGGCCGCCGGCGCGGTGGTCGCTGTTGTCGAACACCAGTTCGACGCTGGAGCGGCTGGCCGGCTTGCGTGTGTTGGTGCCGTTGAAGATCACGTCCTGCATGGACTCGCCGCGCAACTCCGACGCCTTGGACTCGCCCAGCACCCAGCGCACGGCATCCATGATGTTGGACTTGCCACAACCATTGGGCCCGACCACGCCCACGAGCTGGCCGGGGAGCATGAAATTGGTGGGTTCGGCGAAGGACTTGAAGCCGGAGAGCTTGATGGAGTTGAGACGCACGGCGCTGCCCGATGACTGACTGGATGAGGAACGCCCGCCCTTGGCCGACGACGCGAGCGAAATGATACCCCGCAGCCCCTCGGCGCCGTCCGGTCAGCGGCCGGGGCCTGGGAGCAGGGAAAAAGGCCACCCACCGCGTCGTTTTTCACGCTGCGCGGAGGTTGGCATGCTTACTTTCGTCAACAAAAGCCATATGCTCGCGCCGGTCAGCTCGAACCCCGGCATTCCCCGGCTTTCTGGTCCTCTCCATGAACCCCAACGTCACCACTTCCTTCGACCCGCTGCTGGTCGCACTTTCGTTTGCCTTTGCCGTCATCGGCTCCTTTGTCGCCCTCACGGCCGCCGGTCGCGTGAACCAGCGCGGCGGGCGCCAGAGCCTGTCCAACGTGCTCACCGTGGGCATCGCGCTCGGCGGCATCGGCGTGTGGTCCATGCACTTCATCGGCATGCTGGCGCTCGACATGGACGTGGGCAGCAGCTATTCCATGATCCAGACGTTCGCGTCGCTGTTTGTGGTGATCGTGGCCACCTCGTGGACGGTGAGCTTTGCCGCCCGATCGCCCGACAACCTGCCCCGCCTGATCACCGCCGGCGTTTTGCTGGGCATGAGCGTCGTCGTCATGCACTACCTGGGCATGTTCGGGCTGAAGATCAACGGCTACATCCGCTGGGACTACGGCGTGGTGGTGCTCTCCATGGTGATCGCCATCGTGGCGGCCACCGCCGCGCTCTGGCTGGCCTTCAACAGCCCCACGCTGAACCGCCGCATCGCCGCTTCCCTGGCCATGGGCGTGGCCGTGTGCGCCATGCACTACACCGGCATGTTCGCTGCCGACTTCGTGTGCACCACCGAGAACCGCAACGCGATCCCTCAGGGCACGGGTTTCATCAGTTCGTTCCGCCTGCCCATGCTGGTGATCGCCATCACATTGATGATGACGGCCGTGCTGTCGGTGGACCAGTGGTTCCAGCACCTGCGCAGCAAACCGGCCCGGCAGACGGCGGCCCGGCGCGCGTAACGCCCCCGCAGGCCCGGGGAGTCCCCGGGCAACGGGATAATCGGCGGATGAACCCGCTTTTGTCCCGCCTGCAGCCCTACCCCTTCGAGCGCCTGCGTCGGCTCTTTGCCGACATCACCCCCAACCCCGACCTGCGGCCCATCAGCCTGGGCATCGGCGAGCCCAAACACGCGGCCCCGGCCTTCCTCAAGCAGGCCCTGGCCGCTGCGCTGGACACCGGTCTTTCCAGCTACCCGGCCACCGCCGGTGAGCCGGCCTTGCGCGAGGCGTGTGCGGCCTGGGTGCAGCGGCGCTATGGCGTGGCGCTGAACCCGGCCACCCAGGTGCTGCCGGTGAACGGTTCGCGGGAGGCGCTGTTTGCCTTTGCGCAGACCGTGATCGACCCGAGCCGCTCGGGCGCCACGGTGGTGTTCCCCAACCCGTTCTACCAAATCTACGAAGGTGCGGCGCTGCTGGGCGGTGCCGAGCCGTTTTACGTGGCCAGCGACCCGGCGCGCAACTTCGCGGCCGACTGGGACAGCGTGCCGGCCGACGTCTGGGCGCGCACCCAGCTGCTCTATGTGTGTTCACCCGGCAACCCGGCGGGCGCGGTGATGCCGCTCGCCGAATGGCGCAAGCTGTTCGAGTTGAGCGACCGCCACGGCTTCGTGATCGCGTCCGACGAGTGCTACAGCGAGATCTACTTCCGCGACGAGCCGCCACTGGGCGGACTGGAAGCCGCGCAGGCGCTGGGCCGTGGCGATTTCAAGAACCTCGTGAGCTTCACCAGCCTGTCCAAGCGCAGCAACGTACCCGGCCTGCGCAGTGGCTTCGTGGCCGGCGATGCCGCGCTGATCAAGCCCTTTTTGCTCTACCGCACTTACCACGGCGGCGCCATGAGCCCGGTGGTGCAGGCGGCCAGTGCGGCGGCCTGGGCGGACGAGGCCCATGTGGTGGACAACCGCCGCCAGTACCGGGAGAAGTTCGCCCAGGTCACGCCGCTGCTGGCCGAGGTGCTCGATGTGGCCCTGCCCGACGCCTCGTTTTACCTGTGGGCCGGCGTTCCGGCGTCGTATGCCGACATCGGCGCCGGCCTGAGCGCCGACGAAGCCTTCGCCCGCGCCCTGCTGGCTCAATACAATGTGACCGTTCTGCCCGGCAGCTACCTGGCGCGCGATTTCAACGGATCGAACCCCGGCACCGGCCGCGTGCGCATGGCCCTGGTGGCCGAACCCGCCGAATGCCTGGAAGCGGCACACCGCATCCGGGCTTTCATGGCCCCACGCGCTTGACCGCATTTCTCTTCCCTTCCCTTTCTCCGACCTGCCTCATGACACAACAACTGCAAACCCTGATCGACAACGCCTGGGACAACCGCGCCGAACTCTCACCCGCCTCCGCGCCCAAGGAAGTGCTGGATGCTGTGGAACACGTGATCGCCGAGCTCAACAAGGGCCGCCTGCGTGTTGCCACCAAACAGGCCGTGGGCCAGTGGACGGTGCACCAGTGGATCAAGAAGGCCGTGCTGCTGTCGTTTCGCCTGAAAGACAACGAGATCATGCGGGCCGGCGACCTGGGCTTCTTTGACAAGGTGAAGACCAAGTTCTCGCACCTGAGCGAAGCCGAAATGAAGGCCACCGGCGTGCGCGTGGTGCCGCCTGCCGTGGCGCGCCGTGGCAGCTTTGTGGCCAAGGGCGCCATCCTGATGCCCAGCTACGTGAACATCGGCGCTTACGTGGACGAGAACACCATGGTCGACACCTGGGCCACGGTTGGCTCGTGCGCCCAGATCGGCAAGAACGTGCACCTCTCGGGTGGCGTGGGCATCGGCGGTGTGCTGGAGCCGTTGCAGGCCGGCCCAACCATCATCGAAGACAACAGCTTCATCGGCGCGCGCTCCGAAGTGGTGGAAGGCGTCGTCGTGGAAGAGAACTCGGTGCTGGGCATGGGCGTTTACCTCGGCCAGAGCACCCCCATCTTCAACCGCGAAACCGGCGAGGTGGTGTTTGGCCGCGTGCCCAGCGGCAGCGTGGTGATCAGCGGCAGCCTGCCCAAGAAGACGGCCTCGGGCAAGGACTACAGCACCTACGCCGCCATCATCGTCAAGACGGTGGACGCGCAAACGCGCTCCAAGACCAGCCTGAACGACCTCCTTCGCGACTGAACATGACGTCCCCACGCTCCACCGCTTCGCGGGTCGCTGCCCCCCAAGGGGGCTGGCCTTGCTTGGGGCGGCCCGGCGCGGCGGCCTGCCTCACTGTACGTATTCACTTGAAGGGATCAGCATGAGCAGCGGAACGATGGAGCGCATCCTGCGCCTGATGGCCGACAAGAAGGCCTCGGACGTGTACCTGACGGCGCATGCGCCGGCCATGATCAAGATCAATGGCCAGACCATCCCGATCAACAGCCAGGTACTGCCGCCCGAGGCGCCGCGCAACCTGCTCTCGGAAATCATTCCCTCCACCCGCATGGAAGAGCTGCAGGAAACCGGCGAGCTCAACATGGCGGTGCCGCTGGAGGGCCTGGGCAACTTCCGCGTCAGCGCGTTCCGCCAACGCGGCCATGTGGCAGTGGTGATCCGCTTCATCCCCGGCGACATCCCCGCGCTGGACACGCTCAATGTGGCCCCGGTGCTGGCCGATCTGGTGATGGAAAAACGCGGTCTGGTGCTCATGGTGGGCGCCACCGGTGCTGGCAAGAGCACCACGCTGGCGGCCATGATCGACCACCGCAACGAATGCGCCAGCGGCCATGTGCTCACCATCGAAGATCCTATCGAATACGTCTACAAGAACAAGAAGTCGGTGGTGAACCAGCGCGAGATCGGCCCCGACACCGCTTCGCTGCAGATCGCCCTGAAAAACGCGCTGCGCCAGGCGCCCGACGTGATCCTGATCGGCGAAATCCGCGACCGCGAGACCATGTCTGCGGCCATCGCCTACGCGCAGTCGGGCCACCTGTGCCTGGCCACGCTGCACGCCAACAACAGCTACCAGGCGCTCAACCGGATCCTGAGCTTCTACCCGGTGGAGGTGCGACCCACCATGCTGGGCGACCTGGCCGCAGCGCTGCGCGCCATCGTCTCGCAGCGCCTGCTGCGCACCCACACCGGCAGCCGCGTGCCGGCCATGGAGGTGCTGCTCAACACCTCGCTGATCGCCGACCTGATCCAGAAGGCCGACTTCTCCGGTGTGCGTGAGGCCATGGAAAAGTCGCTGGCCGAGGGCTCGCAGAGCTTCGAGCAGGACCTCGCGCGCCTCATCAACGATGGCCTGGTCACGCGCAACGAAGGCCTGGCCCAGGCCGATTCGCCCAACAACCTGCTGTGGCGGCTGCAGAACGACTTCCACTCCAGCAAGACGAACGAAGCGGCCCACGCCAACGACGAAGACGCGGCCGAGAACGCCACCTTCACCGAGTTCACGCTCGACGTGAAACATTGATCCCATGACCGACACCCTGCGCCTGACCGAACAGCTCATCGCCCGCGCCTCCGTCACGCCGCGAGATGAAGGCTGCCAGTCGGTCATTGCACAGCGTCTGCAAGCCCTGGGCTTCCGCTGCGAGACCATCGAAAGCGGACCCGACGATTTCCGCGTGACCAACCTCTGGGCGCGCCTGGGCACCGGCCAGCGCCCCACCTTGGTCTTCGCCGGCCACACCGACGTGGTGCCCACCGGACCCACCACCGCCTGGAGCAGCGACCCCTTCGCGCCCACGCACCGCGACGGCAAGCTTTACGGGCGTGGAGCCAGCGACATGAAGGCCTCACTGGCCGCCATGGTGGTGGCCTGCGAAGAGTTTGTGGCAGCGAACCCGCAGCCCGGCATCGACATCGCCTTTCTGCTCACCAGCGACGAAGAAGGCCCGGCGCTGGACGGCACGGTGGTGGTGTGCGAGCGCCTGAAGCAGCGCGCAGAGCGGCTCGACTGGTGCATCGTGGGCGAGCCGACTTCCGTGGAGCGCACCGGCGACATGATCAAGAACGGTCGCCGCGGCACCATGAGCGGCAAGCTCACGGTCAAGGGCATCCAGGGCCACATCGCCTACCCGCACCTGGCCAAAAACCCGATCCACCTGGCGGCGCCCGCGCTGGCTGAACTGGCCGCCACCCACTGGGACGCCGGCAACGCGTTTTTCCCGCCCACCAGCTGGCAGATCAGCAACATCCACGGCGGCACCGGCGCGAGCAATGTGATCCCCGGCACCGTGGTGATCGACTTCAACTTCCGGTTTTCCACCGAGTCCACGCCCGAGGGTCTGCAAGCGCGCGTGGCCGACATCCTCGCGCGCCACGGACTTCAACCCGGCGGTGGCTACGACCTGGGCTGGACGCTGGGCGGACGCCCTTTCCTCACGCCCCCCGGTGCGCTGGTGGAGGCCGTGCGCGCGGCCATTCATGCAGAGACCGGCATCACCACCGAACTCTCCACCACCGGCGGCACCAGCGACGGGCGCTTCATCGCCCAGGTCTGCCCGCAGGTGATCGAACTCGGCCCACCCAACGCCACCATCCACCAGATCGACGAACACGTGGCCGTGGCCGATATCGAACCGCTCAAGAACATCTACCGCCGCACGCTGGACAACCTGTCCCGCCTTGCCGCCTCTGCCAACTGAGCGCCCCGTGAAACTGAAAGAACTGCTGGCTGCGGCCACCCGCCGCCTGGACGCGGCCCATCTGGCCTATGGCCACGGCACCAACAATGCGCGCGATGAAGCCATCTGGCTCGTGCTGTGGCAGCTCGGCCTGCCGTTGGACAGCGACCTCGACACCCTCGCCCGCCAACCTGTGACGCCAGAGCAGCAGGCCATGGTGGAGGCTTTGATCCAGCGACGCATCGACACGCGCGAACCCGCGGCCTACCTCACCGGTGAAGCCTGGTTGCAAGGCGTGTCGTTCCATGTGGACCGCCGTGCCATCGTGCCGCGCAGCTTCATTGCCGAGCTGCTGGCCGAAGGCTCCATCGACCCCTGGCTCGATGAAAAGACTCGCGATGTGCTCGACCTGTGCACCGGCAACGGAAGCCTGGCCGTGCTCGCAGCCATGGCCTACCCCGATGTGCGCGTGACCGGCGCCGACATTTCGCCCGAAGCACTGGAAGTCGCCCGCATCAACGTCGCGCGCCATGAATTGCAGGACCGCATCCGGCTGGTCGAGTCGGACGGGCTGAACAACTGCCCTGGTCCGTGGGACCTGGTGCTGTGCAACCCGCCTTACGTGAACGCACGCAGCATGGCCGCGCTGCCACCCGAATACCGCGCCGAACCGGCCCTGGCGCTGGACGGCAACACCGCCGGCAATGTCGACGGCATGGACTTCGTGCGCGCCCTGATCCGCGACCTGCCCCGCCGCCTGAAACCCCAGGGCGTGCTGGTGCTGGAAATCGGCAACGAGCGCGAGCACTTTGAAGCCGCGTTCCCGCACCTCGAAGTCGTCTGGCTGGCCACCAGCGCCGGCGACGACCAGGTGCTTCTGCTCACCCTTGAATCCCTCACGGCGCTGCCCACGTCGCAGATGCCTGCTCCATGATCACTTTGAAAAACCTTGTCCTTCGCCGTGGCGTGAAGGTCCTGCTCGACAACGCATCGTGCACCATCAACCCGGGTGAAAAAGTCGGTCTTGTGGGGCGAAACGGCGCCGGCAAATCCAGCCTCTTCGGCCTGCTCAACCACACACTGCACGAAGACAAGGGCGACTTCTACGTGCCGCCGCAGTGGCGCATGGCGCAAGTGGCCCAGGACATGCCCGAGACCGACCAGACCGCCACACAGTTCGTGATCGACGGCGACGTGACCCTGCTCGCGGCCCAAGAGGAAGTGACCGCGTCCGAGGAGAGTGGTGACGGCGAACGCATGGCGCACGCCTACATGGCTCTGCACGACGCCGGCGCACACGACGCACCGGCCCGCGCGCAGGCGCTCATCCTGGGTCTGGGGTTCCGCACCGACGAACTGGAACGCCCGGTCAACAGTTTCTCCGGCGGCTGGCGCATGCGCCTGCAGCTCGCGCGCGCTCTCATGTGCCCCAGTGAATTGCTGCTGCTGGACGAGCCCACCAACCACCTGGACCTGGACGCCCTGGTGTGGCTGGAGGCCTGGCTCAAGCGCTACGAAGGCACGATGCTCGTGATCAGCCACGACCGCGAGTTTCTGGACGCGGTGACCAACGTCACCATCCACATCCACAGCGCGCAGCTCACCCGCTACGGCGGCAACTACAGCCGCTTTGAAGACATGCGCGCCGAGCAGATGGCGCTGCAGCAATCGGCTTACGCGCGCCAGCAGGACAAAATGGCGCACCTGCAGAAGTTCATCGACCGATTCAAGGCCAAGGCCAGCAAGGCCAAGCAGGCACAGAGCCGCGTGAAGGCCCTGGAGCGCATGGAAAAGATCGGCCCGGTGCTGGCCGACGCCGACTTCACCTTCGAATTCACCGAGCCACAGAACCTGCCCAATCCGATGCTGGCCATGAGCGACGCCAGCTTCGGCTACCCGCCGCCCGACGAAGGCAGCGAACCCACGGTGATCGTGCGCAACATCAGCCGCTCGGTGCTGGCGGGCCAGCGCATCGGCATCCTGGGCGCCAACGGCCAGGGCAAGTCCACCGTGGTCAAAACCATCGCGCGCGACCTGCAACCCATCGCGGGCCAGATCACCGAAGGCAAGGGCCTGAACATCGGCTACTTCGCGCAACAAGAACTGGACGTGCTGCGCCCCGCCGACACGCCGCTGGAGCACATGATCCGCCTGGTGCGCGAATGCACCGCCGAAGGTCGGCTGAGCGGTCAGCCCACGCGCGAGCAGGACCTGCGCAGCTTCCTGGGCAATTTCAACTTCACCGGTGACCAGGTCAAACAAAGCGTGGGCAGCATGAGCGGCGGCGAGAAAGCCCGCCTGGTGCTGTGCATGATCGTGTGGCAACGGCCCAACCTGCTGCTGCTGGACGAACCCACCAACCACCTGGACCTCGCCACGCGCGAAGCCCTGTCGGTGGCACTCAACGAGTTCGAGGGCACCGTCATGCTGGTCAGCCACGACCGCGCCCTGCTGCGCGCCGTGTGTGACGAGTTCTGGCTGGTCTCGCGCGGCGGTATCGAACCGTTTGACGGCGACCTCGACGACTACCAGCGCTACCTGCTCGACATGGCCAAGCAGTCGCGCGAGGCCCAGCGCCAGGAACAGCGCGATGCGCAACGCGCGCCGGCCGCGTCACCGGTGGCAGCGCCCGAGCAAAAACGCAACGATGCCCAGCGCCGCCAGCAACTGACCGAGAAAACCAAGCCGCTGAAGAAAGAGCTGGAGCAGACCGAGAAGCGCATGGCGCAGCTGGCCTTGGAAAAAACCCGTCTGGAAGCCACCATGAGCGAACCGATCAGCCCCTCCGACCTGGCCAGGAACGGCAAGCAGCTCAAGGCCGTGAACGACGAGAACGATGCGCTCGAAGCACGCTGGCTCGAACTCACTGAGGCCATCGAGGCCGCAAGCGCCTGAGCTTCTGACGCCGAGCCGGGCGTATCAGCCTGGGCGTGAAACAAAAAACAGCTAGAGTGCAAGCTCTACTGCTTTTGTATCCAACTCAACGCTCAGGAGTTTTCTGAATGATGTCCATTCTCGGCACCCTCTTCATCGGCCTCATCGCCGGCTTCATTGCACGCGCCATCAAGCCCGGCAACGACAGCATGGGCTGGATCATGACCGCCTTGCTCGGAGTGGCCGGCTCGTTCGTGGCCGGCTACCTGGGCGCTGCGCTGGGCTTGTACCGCCAGGGTGACCCGGTGGGCTTCATTGCTTCGGTGGTCGGCGCCATCATCCTGCTGGTGATCTACGGCTTCTTCAAGAAGCGCTGAGTTTTCGCGCGCTGCGGCCCTTGCAATGGGCAACAAAAAAGCCCTGATCTTTCGATCAGGGCTTCAGATGTTTTGGTGGGACGTGCGGGGGTCGAACCCACGACAAACGGATTAAAAGTCCGCTGCTCTACCAACTGAGCTAACGTCCCATCAGGGCTTCACGCTCAACACACTGTCTGCACATTGTGTATCCCGCGAAGCCTCAAATTATAGCTTCTTTTTTGGGTCCTTTTGAAGACGGCTTCAAGATTGCTGGCGCATCTTTCGACAAGGCGTTCAGCACCCACCCCGCCGCGCAAAAGCCAAACGCCGCCGTGACGCTCACCACCGAGCCGTAGCCATGGCAGTTGAGTGAACCGTCGACCGCTTCGATGCCGCACGACGCATCCGGTGGCGCCACGGTTTCGCGACTGAACACACACCCCACACCCATCCGCCCGGTGCGCGCACCGCCGTGGTGTTTGCGCAGGCGGTAGCGCAGTTGCGCAAGCAAGGGATCGTGCGTGACATCGGCGAGATCGGCCACATCAACCGCGTGCGCGTTCTGCTTGCCACCAGCCGCACCCACGGTCACAAAAGGAACAGCGTGGATGGCCGCCCAGGCGGCCAGGGTCGTCTTGGCGCGCACCTGATCGCAGGCGTCGATGACCGCCGAGGGCAAGCCCTCCAGGTTCGGCACGGCTTGCAACAAGGCGGGCCAGTTCTCGGGCGTCACAAAATCGTCCACCACGTCCACCACGCTGTCGGGGTGAAACAGCGCGATGCGTTCGCGCATGGCCTCGGCCTTGGCCTGGCCCAGCGTGGTCTCCAGCGCGTGGATCTGCCGGTTGATGTTGGACTCGGAGACGTGATCGAGGTCGATCAAGGTGAGGCGCCGCACGCCACTGCGCGCCAAGGCTTCCACCGCCCACGACCCCACGCCACCGATGCCCACCACCACCACATGGGCCTTGAAGATGCGCTTTGCCCCGTCAACACCGTAAAGCCGGCGCAGACCGCCAAAGCGGCGCTCGAACCGTTCGTTCGCGTCCTGTGTCACTCTCGGTCCAGCAGCCAGATCTGGAAACGGAAACCACCGACGGCGCCGAGCACGATGCCGGTGAACGCGATGATGCTGGTGAGGCTCAAGGTGGACAGGCCCGACATGCCCTGGCCGACCGTGCAGCCCAGCGCCGTGACGCCGCCCACGCCCATGCACACGGCGCCAATCATGTGCAAGGCGGTGTCCTGTGTGCTGCGGAAACCTTCCCAGCGGAAGCTGCCTTCGAGCACGGCACAGGCGAACGCGCCCACCACCATGCCCACGACCGTGACGACACCAAAGGTGAGCACCTTGGAGGTGTCGCTGAAGAAGATGAGCCAGTCGAGCGTGTAGGCCATGGGCGCGGTGAAGGTCAGCGCATCCATGCGCCCGGTGTTGCTGCCCAGAAAAACGGCGTCCAGCGTTTCGGGGTGCTCGGCCACGAAGCCCAGGCGCCCGCTCACCCACCACATGGCGGTCACCACCAGCCCGAGCCCGATGCCCGCCAGCAGGTTGTTGCCGGTGCGGAAATCACGCCCCAGCAGGGCCCACATCACCAGTGCCCCGCCGACCACGAGCGCGAAGAGCAAACCTGTGAGCGCAGGGGACGAGCCGAGGGCGGTGGCCACCCAGGCCGGCAGTGCCGAGCCCGATGACATGTTGAATGAGACGGTGTCCACCGTGTTCACGCGCAACACGGCGGTGAAGCCGCGCAAGGTGGCAAACGCCGCAATCCCCATGACGAAAAAAACCACCAGCGACTTCAGGCTGCCGGCGCCGATGCGCACCAGCGTCGTGCTGCCGCAGCCCGAGGCCAGCACCATGCCGAAGCCGAACAAGGCACCACCCACCACGGCGGACAGCCAGATGACGCGAGGGCCGGTGTAAATGCTTTGCGAGGGATCGATCCAGCCGAGCCAGGCCATGCCGTAAAAACCGATCATCGCGATGCCCACCGCCATGCCCCACATGCGCATGCGGGTCCAGTCGCCCATGTTCACGATGTCGCTGATGGCACCCATGGTGCAGAAGTGGGTGCGTTGAGCAATGAACCCGAAAACAAGGGCCACCATGAAGGCGGCCCCGAGAACGAGGGTGTTGAGTCTGGCGAGGTCGGCGATTTCCATGGGCGCCATTGTAGGAGGCGGGCCCTGCCCCCAATGGCTCCGTGGGGCGCACGCGGCTCAGATCAACGCAGGCGGGCCAGGCGTTCGCGCGCTGCGGCGGCGGCTTCGGAGTTCGGGTGGGCTTTCACCAGATTTTCGAGCGTGCTCTTGGCGGTGCGCGCGTCCTTCAACTCCACATGGCTGTTGGCCAGGGCAAGCATGGCCTCGGGCGTGCGCATGTGGGCCGGAAACTCGCGCACCAGCCGACCGTGGGTGACCACCGCTTCCTTGTAGGCGCGGTTGGCGTACTGCGCATTGCCCAGCCAGTACAGCACCGAAGGCGTGTAGCCGCTCGCCGGATAGCGCTGCAGGAACGCTGCGTAGGACGCCGATGCCGGCTGGAATTCCGACTTGCGCAGCTGCGCCATGGCCCCCTCGAAGTCGTTCTTTTCGGCTGGCGCTGCGGTGAACGTCTGGCCGTCGTATTCGATGCGCAGCGGCTCCACCTGGCGCAGGCGTTCGTCAATGCCGGCCTGCACGTCTTTTTGCTGGCGCTGCAACTCGGACACTTCACGCGCCAGTTGCTCGTTTTGTCCCCGCAGGCGCGCGAGCTCGGAGCGCAACTGCTCGATCTGGTTGGACAGCTCCAACAGGCTGCGGCGCGTGCTTGCATCGCCTTCGCGCGCTTCAGCCGCAGCGTTGTCGGCGGCCTGCTTGTTGGCGTCAACCTTTTGCCGCAGTTCGATGATGGCCTTGCGCGCCTCGTCGTCGCCAAACAGGGCATGCGCCTGCAGAGGCAACAACGCGGCGAGGAAGAGCGCCCACGGCGCAGTGGCGGTGAGCTTCATGTTCAGCGGTAGGTCAGTTCAACGCGGCGGTTCTTGGCGAATGACGCTTCGTCCAGGCCCACTTGAGCGGGCTTCTCTTCGCCAAAGCTCACGGCCTCCATCTGGGCTTCCGTCACACCCAGCAGGCTCAGTGCGCGGCGCACGGCTTCCGCGCGCTTCTGACCCAGTGCCAGGTTGTACTCACGACCACCACGCTCGTCGGTGTGGCCTTCCAGGTTCACACGGCGGGTGCGGTTGGCGTTGAGGTAACGCGCGTTGGCTTCCAGCGTGGCGGCCGAATCGGCCTTGACCTCGAAGCTGTCGTAATCGAAATAAATGACGCGGGCCACGGCGGCGGGCTGCGCCGAATCGGCGCCACCCACGGACACGCCAGACACGCCACGCGGATCGACGGCACCGCCCTGTCCGCCGGCAGCCCCGCCGGAGTTCAGCGCGGAGCCAGAGCGGTCTTCAACCGGCACGTCGTCCAGCTTGACGCCGGAGCTGCAAGCGGCCAGCACAGCGGCCAGGCCCAGTCCGGCGA
The DNA here is from genome assembly GCA_021154985.1 of Hydrogenophaga sp. Taxonomy (GTDB): domain Bacteria; phylum Pseudomonadota; class Gammaproteobacteria; order Burkholderiales; family Burkholderiaceae_C; genus Hydrogenophaga. Next base: position 19,020 of record JAJNQE010000122.1, on the reverse strand, counting down.
CCAGGCGCAGGCCGCGCTGCAGGCGCGTGTTTCGAACATTGGAGGGTTTTTGCAGGGTGTTCATGGGAAGTTTCCTTGGAGATAAAAGAGAAGGTGTGAGCGAATCCGATGGATTCGCGGTGTGGATCAGCGCAGGAACGGGCCCCACTCGGGCTCGCGAATGTCACCCTGCGCGCCGGCCAGGCGGGTCTTGATGCGGCCGTCCACCGTGGTGGTCATCAGCGCTTCCTGGCCCTTTTCGCGGGTGGCGTAAATGATCATGCGGCTGTTGGGCGCGAAACTGGGGCTTTCGTCGGCACTCGATTCGGTGAGAGCCGTCACGGTGCCGCTGGCCAGCTCCATCACATGCAGGCGGAACGCCCCATTGACGCGGGAGATGAAGGCCAGCCAGCGCCCATCGGGGCTGGGTGCGGGTGAAATGTTGTAGTTGCCGGTGAAGGTCAGGCGCTGCGCGCCGCCGCCCTGGGCGCTCATGCGGTACACCTGCGGCGAACCACCGCGGTCGCTCACGAAGTAGATGGACTTGCCGTCCGGGCTGAACACCGGTTCGGTGTCGATGCTGGCCGACTGGCTCAGGCGCCGTGGCTCGCCGCCGTTGGCGTCCATGGCGTAAACCTGCGCGTTGCCCGAAAGCGAGAGCGTGGCCACCACCGAGCGGCCATCGGGCGACCACGACGGCGCGCTGTTGGAGCCCTTGAAATTCGCCAGCAGGCGGCGGCGGCCCGAGGCCACGTCGTGCGCATAGATCACAGGCTTGCGCGCTTCGAAAGACACATAAGCCAGCTGCGCACCACCCGGGGCCCAGCTCGGCGAAATGATGGGCTCGGGGCTGGTGAGGGCTGCGCGCGCGTTTTCACCGTCGGCATCGGCAACCCAGAGGTTGTGCCGCTGCGCGGTCTTGGTCACGTAGGCGATGCGGGTGGAGAACACGCCCTTTTCGCCGGTGATTTTTTCGTAAATGAAGTCGGCCACGCGGTGAGCGGCCAGGCGCAGGTCTTGGGCGGCCACAGGGTAGCTAAGGCCACCGAGGTCTTGCCCACGCACCACGTCCCACAGGCGAAAACGCACATCAAAACGGCCGTCGGCCAGTTTGGTGACACTGCCGGTGAGCAGGGAGTCGGTGCGGCGCTCGCGCCAGGGGCCCAGGTCGGGGCGGGAGGTTTCGTCCAGCGCGCCCGCCAACGGGTCGACAAAACGGAACTGCCCGCTGCGCTCCAGGTCGGCGCGCACGATGGCTGCGATGTTTTCACTGGCCGCCTCGTTGCCTCGGAAGCCCACTGCAGAAAACGGGAACTGGGTGAGGCCAACGCCAGCCACTTCGACCCTGAACTGGGCTTGTGCGGCCAGGGGCAAGCCCAGCAGGGGGAGGGAGGAAACCAGGCCGAGCGCGCGGCGTCTCGGAATCAGGGGCAGCGCGTTGTGTCGGTTCAAATCCAGCATGCTGAGTGTGTCGCTTGTCCTGAGGTGGCAGCAGGGGCAAAGCGCCCTGCACAGCCAACCGATAATAACGGAGGCATCCGGCCCTCCCGTGACAAGATGTGTGCGTTCGGGGCCGCCGCTCGTGGTGCAAGGCAGACTCGCCACAGCGCGGAATGTTCCGCAGGCCGGCACACTTTGGGACCGATCCGCTTTTGACCGCATCCACCAACTCCAGCCCGCCACTGGCCGGCACACTGACCCAGCGCCTGCTGCGCCTGTGGCCCTATTTCCGCTCGGCCAAGACCGGCATCGCCCTGGCGGCGGTGAGCACCCTGATCGGCGCGCTGACCGAGCCGCTGATCCCCGCCCTGCTCAAGACCCTGCTCGACCGCGGCTTTGCCGAAGGCAACATCGAGCTCTGGATGGTGCCTGTGGCGCTCATGGGCCTGTTCGGCATCCGCGGCCTGGCGGGCTTTGTGGCCCAGTACACGCTCTCCTACACCGCCAGCCTGGGCCTGCTCAACCTGCGCCGGGCCATGTTCGTCAAGCTCAATGATGCGCAGATGACGCTGTTTGCCCGCCAGAGCGCGAGCAAGCTGTCGAACACGCTGGTGTACGAGGTGCAGACCGGCTCGCAGATGCTGGTGTCGGCCTTCCTCACGCTCACCAAGGACAGCCTCACCGTGCTGGCGCTGTTGGGCTATTTGTTCTACCTGAACTGGAAGCTCACACTGATTGTGATGCTGGTGTTCCCGGGGCTGATCCTGATCATGCGGGTGCTCTCGCGCCGCCTCTACAAGCTCACCCGCGACAGCCAGACAGCCACTGACGAGCTGGCCTACGTGGTCGAAGAGAACGCCCTCGCCCACCGCATGGTGCGGCTGCACGGCGCACAGGCGCGCCAGACCGAGCGGTTTGACGTGCTCAGCCTGGCGCTGCGCCGCCTGGCGCTCAAGTCCACCGTGGCCATGGCGGCCATGACGCCGCTCACGCAGCTGCTCGCATCAGCAGCGCTTTCGGCCGTGATTGCGGTGGCGCTGTGGCAGAGCAGCAGCAGCGGCGTGACCGTGGGCAATTTCGTGGCCTTCGTCACCGCCATGCTGATGCTGATCACGCCGATCCGGCACCTGGCCGAGATCACCGCGCCCATCACGCGCGGCCTCGCCGCGCTGGAGCGTGGGCTGGAGCTCATCGAGAACACGCCCGAACAGTCCAGCGGAACGCACACGGCCGAGCGCGCAGCGGGCTCGATCACCCTCAGCGGTGTCTGGGTGCGCTACCCCGCCAAGGACGACCAGGTCGTGCACAGCGACGACGACAGCCTGGTGGCGTTGCGCGGCATCTCGCTCGACATCCGCCCCGGCGAGGTGGTGGCTTTTGTGGGCCCGTCGGGCTCCGGGAAAACCACCCTGGTCAACCTGCTGCCCCGCTTCGTGGAGATTGAACGCGGCGACATCCGGCTCGACGGGGTGCCGCTGGCCGACTGGAGTCTGACCAGCTTGCGCCGCCAGTACGCGATGGTGAGCCAGGACGTGGTGATGCTCAACGACACGCTGGCCGCCAACGTGGCACTGGGCGCCCTGGGCCATTCGGTGGATGAAGACCGCGTGCGTGCCGCGCTCGTATCGGCCAACCTGGGCGAGCTGATCGAACGCCTGCCCCAGGGCATACACAGCAATGTGGGCCACAACGCAGCCGAACTCTCAGGCGGCCAGCGCCAGCGCCTGGCGATTGCGCGGGCCATCTACAAAGACGCGCCCATCCTGATCCTGGACGAAGCCACCTCGGCGCTGGACAACGAGTCCGAGCGGCTGGTGCAGGACGCGCTGGCCCGATTGATGAAAGGCCGGACCACGCTCGTGATCGCGCACCGGCTGTCCACCATCGAACACGCCGACCGCGTGGTGGTGCTGGCCGACGGCCGCATCAGCGAACAGGGCACGCACGCCGAACTGCTGGCAGCCGATGGGCTTTACGCCCGCCTGCACTCGCAGAGTTTCAGGCCCGAAGCAGACGCCTGAAAAGGCCGCTTACAGCAGCACGATGTCGTACTGCTCCTGAGTCATGGAGCCCTCGCTCTGCAGCGAGATCGGCTTGCCGATGAAGTCCGACAGGCCCGCCAGGTGGGCCCGCTCCTCGTCGAGAAACAGCTCCACCACCTTGGCCGAGGCCACCACGCGGAACTCGCGCGGGTTGAAGGCGCGGGCTTCGCGCAGGATCTCACGCAGGATGTCGTAGCACACGCTGCGCGCCGTTTTCACCACGCCTTTGCCGCTGCAGGCCTCACACGGTTCGCTGAGCATGTGGGCCAGCGACTCGCGCGTGCGCTTGCGCGTCATCTCCACCAGACCCAGTTGAGAAAAGCCGCCGGTCATGGTCTTGACGCGGTCGCGCGCGAGCTGTTTGCGGAATTCGTTGAGCACCGAATCGCGATGGTCTTCACGCACCATGTCGATGAAGTCAACAATCACAATGCCACCCAGATTGCGCAAGCGCAGCTGCCGTGCAATGGCCTGCGCCGCTTCCAGGTTGGTGCGGAACACGGTGTCGTCGAAATTGCGGGCACCCACAAAACCGCCGGTGTTCACATCCACCGTGGTCAGAGCTTCGGTCTGATCGATCACCAGGTAGCCGCCCGATTTGAGGTCCACCCGGCGGCTGAGCGCGCGCACGATGTCTTCGTCCACATTGAACAAATCAAAGATCGGTCGCTCACCGCTGTAGTGCTGCAGCTTGGCCACGGTGTCGGGCATGAACTCGGCCGCGAACGTGGTGAGCAGGCCGTGCTGCTCGCGCGAATCGATCCGGATGGAATGGGTGTCGGCCCCGACCAGATCGCGCAGCACGCGCTGCATCAGGTTCAGGTCTTCGTGCAGCAGCGTGGCCGAGGGCTGGCGAGTGGCCGCTTCCTTGATGCGGAGCCAGGTCTTGCGCAGATACGCGGTGTCCTCGGCCAGTTCCTCGTCGGTGGCATCTTCGGCGTTGGTGCGCAGGATGAATCCGCCGGCGGGGCTGCCGTCGGTGGTGGCGGTGAGCCGCAGCAGGCGCTGGCGCAGGGCCTCGCGCTGTGCAGGCGGGATCTTCTGCGACACACCGATGTGGTTGTCTTGCGGCAGGAACACCAGCAGCCGTCCGGCAATGCTGATCTGCGCGGTCAGGCGCGCACCCTTGGTGCCGATCGGGTCCTTGAGCACCTGCACCATCAGCGCTTGGCCCTCGAAGATCTGGCGTTCGATCGGCAGCACCGGGTTGGGGGCGAGCAGCTTGCCGTTGGCACCCGGTGCGGGCTCGGCCTCGCCCGCTGCAGGTGCGCTGGCGCGAGGCGCGGCGTGTTTGGCCGCAATGTTCGGCATGAGGTCGGCCACGTGCAGGAAGGCGGCACGATCCAGCCCGATGTCGATGAAGGCCGACTGCATGCCCGGCAGAACGCGCGAGACCTTGCCCAGGTAGATGTTGCCCACCAGGCCCCGCTCCAGTGTGCGCTCCAGGTGCACCTCCTGCACCGCCCCCTGCTCCACCACCGCCACCCGCGTTTCCTGTGGTGACCAATTGATCAGAATGTCCTGGCTCATGGGGCCCTTCTCCGTGGCGTGATGCGGTTCAGATCAGCCGCACACCGGCGGCGTGCAACACCTGCGCTGTCTCGTGCGCGGGCAGGCCCATGATGCCCGAATAGCTGCCGCTGATGTGGCTCACCCACAGGCTGGCGCGCCCCTGGATGGCATAGGCTCCGGCCTTGCCCATGGGCTCACCGCTGGCCACATACCGTGCAATCTGCCGGGCAGTGAGCGGCTCGAAGGTGACCCACGAGGTCGACAGCGCCGCGTGGATGCGCGGGCTTCGTTTGCCGGGTACACCCACCGCCACCGCAGTCAGCACACGGTGGCGCTGGCCGGCCAGGCTGGCAAGCATGTGTTGAGCCTCCGCCGCGTCGGCCGGCTTGCCCAGGATGCGCCGGCCCAGCGCCACGGTGGTGTCGGCGCAGAGCACGGGCGCTGGCGGCAGGCCCCGGCGTTTCAACCGGTCGAGGGAGGCTTGCAGCTTGAGGCCGGTCACACGTTGCACATAGGCGGCTGGTGCCTCGCCCTTCAACACCGCTTCGAGCGACTCGGCGTCTTCGTCCCCATCAGGGAGCAGCAATTCACAACGAACGCCCCACTGTTCAAGGAGCTGTTTGCGACGGGGGCTTTGCGAGGCGAGATAGATGAAGTCGCTCATTCTCTGTGGTACGGGTGGTTGGCGTTGACGGACCAAGCGCGGTACAGCTGCTCGATCAGCAGCACCCGCACCATGGCGTGTGGCAGCGTCAGGTCAGACAAGCGGATGCGCTGGTGCGCAGCGGCGCGAAACGCCGGGTCCAGGCCGTCGGGGCCGCCGATCACCAGAGCCACGTCGTCGCTCTCCAGTTGCCACCCTTTCAACTGCTGCGCGAGTGCCTTGGTGGTGAGGGTGGTGCCGCGCTCGTCGAGCGCCACGATGCGCGAGCCACGCGGAATCGCAGCTTCGATGCGCTCGCGCTCGGCCAAGAGCAGCGTCTCCAGGGTCTTGGAGCCGCGCGGCTCGGTCTTGACGGCTTTGAGCTCGACCCGAAGCTCGGGTGGAAAGCGCTTGGCGTAATCGTCGTAGGCGGTCTGGGCCCAGTCGGGCACCCTTTGCCCGACCGCGACGATCAACAGCTTCATGCCTTCTTGGGCGCGGCTGCCTTGGTGGTTTTGCGCGCAGGCGTCTTGGCCGCTGGCTTGGCGGCGGCCTTGGGTGCCGTTTTGGCCGCCGCTTTGGCTGCCGGCTTCGCGCTCGGAGCCACCCGGGGCTTGACCACGAGTTTCTGCAGCGCTGTCTTGGGCGCGGCCGCCGGTTTGCGGGTGGTCTTGGCCGGCGCCGATGGCGAGGCCGACTTGGTTGCAAGTTTTTTTGCTGCGGTTTTGGCCACCGGCTTGGCCGGTGCCGCCGTTGCCGCGCGCGCAGCTGACTGTGCGGCCTTGCGCGCCGTGCTCTTTGCAGGCTGTGCCGCGGCGGTGGCCACCGGTTTCTTGCGGCTGGTCTTCTTGGTAGCAGGCTTGGTCTCGGCCACCACCGGTTTCTCGGCGCCGTGCTTCAGGCGCACCGGCTTGGCGCCCCAGATTTCTTCAAGCCGGTAGTACTGCCGAATCACCGGTTGCATCACGTGGGCCACGGCCGCGCCGCAGTCCACGATGATCCATTCGCCGTTGTCTTCTCCCTCGATGCGGGGCTTGTCAAAGCCGGCCTCGCGCACGGCGTCGCGCACGCTGGCGGCCAGGGCCTTGGTCTGGCGGTTGGAGGTGCCGCTGGCCACGATCACGCGCTCGAAGAGGGGCGACAACTGCTCGGTGTTGAAAACCACGATGTCCTGACCTTTGACGTCCTCGAGCCCGTCGACGATGGCGCGCTGGAGTCTCTGGATGTCTTTTTTGGCAATGGTTTCGCTGGTCATGTAGGAATCTGATAAAGGTGATGGGTTGAAATGTAGCTTGCGACGGCCTCGGGCACCAGAACATCCAGGGCGGAGGTGCTGTGGGCCGCCTGGCCCAGCCGGGCCCGCACGGCGGTCGCGCTGATGTTTTTGAGCGGCATGTCGAGCCGCTCGAACGGCAGATCCACCTGGGACAGATCGGTTTCCACCGCCTGGTCGAGCGGAGCGTCGGCACCGATGTTGGTGGCGCGGTTGGCCACCGCCAGGGTGGCCAGCTCCAGCACATCCTGCCAGCGCACCCAACTGCGAAACGCCAGCAGCTGGTCGGCACCCAACACCAGGAACAGCTGCGCACCGGGGTACTCGCGCCGCAGCTCGCGCAGGGTGTCGGCGGTGTAGCTTGGGCCTTCGCGGTGGATTTCGCGCTCGTCGATGGTCACGCGGGCCAGATCGTCGAACGCCAGATGGCACATGGCCACACGATCGGCGGCGGGCGAGAGCACCCGGGTCTTGTGCCAGGCGTGGCCGGTCGGCAGGATGTGCAGCGCATCGAGCCCGAGCTGCTGCAAAGCGGTTTCGGCCAGCGCCCGGTGCGCCCAGTGCGGCGGGTCAAACGCCCCGCCGAACATGCCCACGCGTTGCGGGCTCGCGGCGTCCTGCTTCAAAGCCAGTCCTTGCGCACCAGAAAATCCTTGTAGAGCCGCTCTTCGGGCGTGCCTTTTTTGGTTTTGCGGTTGTAGGCCCAGCTGACCAGCGGCGGCATGGACAACAAGATCGATTCGCTGCGCCCGCCCGACTGCAGGCCGAAATGCGTGCCGCGGTCCCACACCAGGTTGAATTCAACATAGCGCCCGCGGCGATACAGCTGGAAGCTGCGCTCGCGTTCGCCATAGGGTGTGTTCTTGCGGCGATCGACGATGGGCAGGTAGGCGTCCAGAAAAGCGTCGCCGACCGAGCTCATCATGGCAAAGCTGCCGTCGAAGCCGAGTTCGGAGAAGTCGTCGAAGAAAACGCCACCGATGCCGCGCTGCTCATCGCGGTGCTTCAAATAAAAGTACTCGTCGCACCAGGTTTTGAAGCGGGGGTATTTGTCCACGCCGAACGGGTCGAGCGCGTTTTTCACCGAGCGGTGGAAATGCACCGCGTCTTCCTCGAAACCGTAATACGGCGTGAGGTCCATGCCACCACCGAACCAGCACACCGGCTCGCCACCAGCGGGCGTGGCCGCGAGCATGCGCACGTTCATGTGCACCGTGGGCACGTAGGGGTTGCGCGGGTGAAACACCAGCGAGACGCCCATGGCCTCAAACGGCGCGCCGTTGAGCTCGGGCCGATGTGCGGTGGCCGACGGCGGCAGGCGCGGGCCGGTCACGTGCGAAAAACCGCAGCCCGCGCGCTCGAACACCGCCCCGTCTTCCAGGATCTGCGTGATGCCGTTGCCTTGCAGGATTTCGCCCGCCGGCTTGGTCCAGCGGTCGACGACAAAACTGCCACCGTCCACCATGGCCACGGTGGAGGTGATGCGGTCCTGCAGGTCGATGAGGAACTCGCGCACGGAAGACAGGGAAGTCTGTTTCATGGTCTGACCGAATCGTCGGGGAAAGGCCGTACAAAGGGGCGGCTGCGCTGGCGGGTCGGCCGAGGGCGTCGGCCAGGTTCAGAGTGCACGGTAACCGATGTCGCGACGGCACTGCATGCCGTCGAAGTGGATACCGTCCACCAGCGCATAGGCGCGCTGCCGGGCCAGCGCCACCGTTTCTGCCAGAGCGGTCACGCACAACACGCGCCCCCCGGAGACCCGAACCGCATCGGCAGCCCCCGCCGTGCCGGCGTGGAACACCATGCCATCGGCGGTGTCGGCCGGCAAACCGGTGATGGCATCGCCTTTGCGCGGGTTCAGCGGGTAACCGGCTGCCGCCAGCACCACGCCCAGCGCCTCGCGTGGGTCCCACTCCAGGGCCACGCGGTCGAGCTCGGTGCGAGTGGCCGAGAGCAGCACCTGCGTGAGGTTGCTCTGGAGCCGCATCATGATGGGCTGGGTTTCGGGGTCGCCCATGCGGCAGTTGAATTCCAGCGTCTTCACGCGCCCGTGGGGCGTGATCATCAAACCGGCGTACAGAAAGCCGGTGTAAGGAATGCCGTCGGCGGCCATGCCGCGCAGCGTGGGCAGGATCACCTCGTTCATGGCTCGCTCGTGTACCGCCGGCGTGACCACGGGAGCAGGCGAATACGCGCCCATGCCGCCGGTGTTGGGGCCCTGGTCGGCGTCCAGCAGGCGCTTGTGGTCCTGGCTGGTGGCCAGGGCCAGCGCGTGTTCGCCATCGCACAGCACGATGAAGCTGGCTTCTTCGCCTTCGAGGAATTCTTCGATGACAACCCTCGCACCACCTTCGTTGTGCGCCACGCCCAGGGCGTTGTCGAGCAACATGAAGTCGATGGCTTCGTGCGCTTCGGCGGCCGTCATGGCCACCACCACGCCCTTGCCAGCCGCCAGGCCGTCGGCCTTGACGACGATGGGCGCGCCCTCGGCGTCCACGTAGGCATGGGCCTGGGCCGGGTCGGTGAAGGCCTGGTACTTGGCGGTGGGAATGCCGTGGCGCTGCATGAACGCCTTGGAGAAGGCCTTGGAGCTTTCCAGCTGCGCAGCGGCTTTGGTCGGGCCGAAGATCGGCAGGCCGTGGGCGCGGAATTCGTCCACCACGCCTGCGGCCAGAGGCGCTTCGGGCCCCACCACGGTGAGCGCCACACCCTGGGCCTGCGCCCATTCGCGCAGCGCCGCCTTGTCGGTGATGTCGAGGTTGATCAGATCCGGGTCGCGCGCCGTGCCGGCATTGCCGGGCGCCACAAACACCTGGCTCACACCTTCGTCGTGCTTCAGCTTCCAGGCCAGCGCATGTTCGCGGCCACCGCCGCCAATAACCAGTACTTTCATTCTTGAATCTCGGCGTTGTGGAAGACGCCCTGCACATCGTCCAGGTCTTCGAGCACGTCGAGCAGCTTCTGCATGCGCACCGCGTCCTCGCCGGTGAGCTCCACCGTGTTTTCTGCGCGCATAGTCACTTCGGCGATCTCGGGCGTGAGTCCTGCGGCCTCCAGCGCGTTCTTGACGGCTTCGAATTCGGTCGGTGAGGTCAGCACCTCAATGGCGCCATCGGCGTCTGTGATCACGTCGTCGGCGCCGGCTTCCAGCGCCACTTCCATTACCTTGTCTTCCGACGTGCCGGGTGCGAACACCAGTTGCCCGCAGTGCTTGAACTGGAACGACACCGAACCATCGGTGCCCAGGTTGCCGCCGTGTTTGCTGAACGCGTGGCGCACTTCGGCCACGGTACGGACCTTGTTGTCGGTCATGGTGTCGATGATCACGGCCGCGCCACCGATGCCGTAGCCCTCGTAGCGGATTTCCTCGAGCGCCTGTCCTTCCAGGTTGCCAGAGGCCTTGTCGACGTTGTATTTGATGCGGTCGGCCGGCATGTTGGCGGCCTTGGCCTTGTCGATGGCCAGGCGCAGGCGCGGGTTCATGGCGGGGTCGCCACCACCCTGGCGCGCGGCCACGGTGATCTCACGGATGACGCGGGTCCAGATCTTTCCGCGCTTTTCGTCCTGGCGACCCTTGCGGTGCTGAATGTTTGCCCATTTGCTGTGTCCGGCCACGAAATTGTCCTTTTGCCTGCTTGGGCTTTGATCTAATAAGCCTGCGATTTTACGTTTTCACCCGCCCTGCCCCGAACCCGCACACAAGGAAGCTCCGCCATGGCCGAACCGATGCTGATCGCCCAGAACGCCAACACCACCTGCCAGTTGCTGCCGGGCCTGGCCAACCGGCACGGGCTGATCACCGGCGCCACCGGCACCGGCAAGACGGTGACGCTGCAAACCCTGGCCGAGCAGTTCTCCAACATCGGCGTACCGGTGTTCATGGCCGACGTGAAAGGCGACCTCTCGGGCATCAGCCAGAAGGGCAGCTTCGGCGAAAAAATCAGCAAGGTGCTGCAGGAACGCGGCATCACTCTGCCCGCCTCGCAAGCCTGCCCCACCACGCTGTGGGACGTGTTCGGCGAGCTCGGCCACCCGGTGCGAGCCACCATCAGCGACATGGGTCCGCTGCTGCTGGCGCGCATGCTCAACCTCAACGACACGCAGGCGGGCGTGCTCAACCTGGTGTTCAAGATCGCCGACGACAACGGCCTGCTGTTGCTGGACATGAAAGACCTGCGGGCCATGCTGCAGCACATCGGCGACAACGCCAAGCAGTTCACCACCGAGTACGGCAACATCAGCGCAGCCAGCATCGGTGCCATCCAGCGCGGTTTGATGCAGGTCGAACAACAGGGCGGCGACCAGTTCTTCGGCGAGCCCATGCTCGACATCAGCGACTTCATGCAGACCGTGGACGGCAAAGGTGTGATCAACATCCTGGCGGCCGACAAGCTCATGAACGCGCCGCGCCTGTACGCCACCTTTTTGCTGTGGATGCTCTCGGAACTGTTCGAGACCCTGCCCGAGATCGGCGACCCGGAAAAACCCAAGCTGGTGTTTTTCTTCGACGAGGCCCACCTGCTCTTCAATGAGGCGCCCAAGGTGCTGATCGAGCGCATCGAACTCGTGGTGCGCCTGGTGCGCTCCAAGGGCGTGGGCGTGTATTTCGTGACGCAGAACCCGCTGGACATTCCGGACAGCGTGCTCGGCCAGCTCGGCAACCGCGTGCAGCATGCGCTGCGCGCCTTCACCCCGCGCGACCAGAAGGCGGTGAAGTCCACCGCCCAGACCATGCGCCCCAAAGCCGGGCTGGACATCGAAGCCGCCATCACCGAACTCGCCGTGGGCGAGGCGCTGGTGAGCCTGCTGGACGCCAAAGGCCGGCCCTGTGAAACCGAGCGCGTGTTTGTGGTGCCACCGGGCAGCCAGCTCGGTCCCATCACCGACGCCCAGCGCCAGCAGCTGCGCCAAGGCTCGCTGGTAGCGGGCGTGTACGAGAAGCTGCTCGACCGTGAGAGCGCCTACGAGATGTTTGCCAACCACGCGGGCCAGCGCGGTGGGGCCGAGGCCGAGCCCGCCGAGCAGAAGGCCGCAGCGAAAACGCCCCGCATTCCCGGCGCCGCCAAACAAGAAGCCGAAGCCGGTGGTGGTGGCATCGGCGGCATGGTCAACGAGGCCTTGTTTGGCCGCACCGGCCCACGCGGTGGCCAATACGACGGACTGGTGCAGACCATGGCCAAAACGGCGGCGCGCAGCGTGGCCAGCGGTCTGGGCCGTCAGATCGTGCGAGGCGTGCTGGGCAGTCTGCTCGGCGGCAAACGCTGAACGGGCGCAACATGAAATTCGTCTTCTACATCGTCCTGGCCACCATCGTGCTGGCCCTGGTGGCCGCCCAGGTCGGCTTGCTCAGCGGTCAGCGGCCGGGCGACCTCGGCGTGAAAGACGGCCGCCTGAAGCCACCCTCGCTCACCCGCAACAGCGTGAGCAGCCAGGCCGCGCTGCTGCCCGACCACCCGCAACGCGCCTATGCCGCGGTTGACCCGCTGCCCTTCAAGGCGGCCGGTGCAGCGGCCTCGCTGAAGGCGCTGGAGGCCGTGCTGCTCGCCATGCCCGGCGTGACCATCGTCGAACAACGCCCCGACTACATGTATGCCCAGGCGCAGACACGCTGGCTCAAGTTTGTGGACGACGTGGAGTTCTGGGCCAACCCGGCCAGTGGCGTGATCGAGCTGCGCAGCGCCAGCCGCCTGGGACGCGAAGACTTTGGCGTGAACCGCCAACGCATCGAGGCCATTCGCGCGGCTTACCTCGCAGCCCCCTGAAGCGAACCGCAACGCCCAAAACAAAAGGCCCGGAAGACCGGGCCTTTTGCATGGTGAGGCTGAAGCTCAGCCCGCCGTGGCTTCCTCGGGCTTGGCCTTGCCTTCTTTCTTCGGCAGCGGCTGGATGTCCAGATCGACTTCCTGCACCTCCTTGCCGGCTTCGTCGGTCTTGGTGACGATGTCGACCGTGAGGCGACCGCCTTCGGTCAGGCGACCGAACAACAGTTCGTCGGCCAGCGCGCGGCGGATCGTGTCCTGGATCAGGCGCTGCATCGGGCGCGCGCCCATCAGTGGATCGAAACCCTTCTTGGCCAGGTGCTTGCGCAAGGCGTCGGTGAAGGTGACCTCCACCTTCTTCTCGCCGAGTTGCGTTTCCAGCTGCAGCAGGAACTTGTCCACCACCCGCATGATGACGTTTTCGTCCAGCGCCTTGAAGCTGACGGTGGCGTCCAGGCGGTTGCGGAACTCGGGCGTGAACAGGCGCTTGATGTCGGCCATCTCGTCACCCGATTCGCGCGGGTTGGTGAAGCCGATGGTGGCCTTGTTCATGGTCTCGGCACCCGCGTTCGTCGTCATGATGATGATGACGTTGCGGAAGTCGGCCTTGCGCCCGTTGTTGTCGGTCAGGGTGCCGTGGTCCATGACCTGCAGCAACACGTTGAAGATGTCCGGGTGGGCTTTTTCGATTTCGTCGAGCAGCAACACACAGTGCGGCTTCTTGGTCACGGCCTCGGTGAGCAGACCTCCCTGGTCGAAGCCCACGTAGCCGGGAGGCGCGCCAATGAGGCGGCTCACGGCGTGGCGCTCCATGTACTCCGACATGTCGAAGCGGATCAGGTCGATGCCCATGATGTAGGCCAGCTGCTTGGCGGCTTCGGTCTTGCCCACGCCGGTGGGGCCGCTGAACAGGAAGGCGCCGATCGGCTTGTCGCTCTTGCCCAGGCCCGAACGCGCCATCTTGACGGACGAGGCGAGGATTTCGAGCGCCTTGTCCTGGCCGAACACCACGCTCTTGAGGTCGCGCTCCAGCGTCTGCAGCTTGCTGCGGTCGTCGTTGGACACATTGGCCGGGGGGATGCGGGCGATCTTCGCCACGATTTCCTCGACCTCCGTCTTGCTGATGGTTTTCTTGCGCTTGGACACCGGCAGGATGCGCTGCGCAGCACCCGCCTCGTCGATCACGTCGATGGCCTTGTCGGGCAGGTGGCGGTCGTTGATGTACTTTGCACTCAGCTCGGCCGCGGCCTGCAGGGCGGCCACAGCGTATTTCACGCCATGGTGCTCTTCAAAGCGGGACTTCAGGCCCTTCAAGATGTCGACCGTTTCCTGCACGGTCGGCTCGACCACGTCAACTTTCTGGAAGCGACGGCTGAGCGCTGCGTCTTTCTCGAAGATGCCGCGGTATTCGGTGAAGGTGGTGGCGCCAATGCACTTGAGCTGGCCGCTGGAGAGCGCCGGCTTGAGCAGGTTGGACGCGTCCAGCGTGCCGCCCGAGGCCGCACCTGCCCCAATGAGGGTATGGATCTCGTCGATGAACAGGATGGCATTGGGTTTGTCCTTGAGCGACTTGAGCACGCCCTTCAGACGCTGCTCGAAGTCACCGCGGTACTTGGTACCGGCCAGCAGCGCTCCCATGTCGAGCGAATACACGCTGGAATCGGCCAGGATCTCGGGCACTTCGCCCTGGGTAATGCGCCAGGCCAGACCTTCGGCGATCGCGGTTTTGCCCACACCGGCTTCGCCCACCAGAAGCGGGTTGTTCTTGCGGCGGCGGCACAGGATCTGGATCACGCGCTCGACCTCGTACTCGCGGCCGATCAGTGGATCGATCTTGCCGTCCTTGGCCATCTGGTTGAGGTTCTGGGTGAACTGCTCCAGAGGCGAGGCTTTTTCGTTGCCCTTGGCTTCGCCGGCTTCTTCGTTCTCGGCGGCACTCTCACCGGGCTTCGCAGCCTCGGGCGGATCGCTCTTGCGGATGCCGTGGGCGATGAAGTTCACCACGTCCAGGCGGGTCACGCCCTGCTGGTGGAGGTAGTACACGGCGTGCGAGTCCTTCTCGCCGAAGATGGCCACCAGCACGTTGGCACCGGTCACTTCCTTCTTGCCGTTGCCGGTGGACTGCACGTGCATGATGGCGCGCTGGATCACGCGCTGGAAACCCAGCGTGGGCTGGGTGTCCACCTCATCGGTGCCGGCCACTTGCGGGGTATTGTCCTTGATGAAGTTCGTCAGGGATTTTCGGAGGTCGTCGATGTTGGCCGAGCAGGCGCGCAACACTTCGGCGGCGCTGGGGTTGTCCAGCAGCGCGAGCAACAGGTGCTCTACCGTGATGAATTCGTGCCGCTGCTGCCGGGCCTCGACAAAGGCCATATGCAAGCTGACTTCAAGTTCCTGGGCAATCATGGGGCACGTCCTTTGGGCTGGGATGATCGGGAAAGCAAATGTCTGATAGGAGAACAGAACAGGTTCGTGGGTTCAGATGAGGCGGTTCGTGCTTTATTCAACCGGCTCGCTCATGCATTGCAACGGATGACCGGCGGCTCGGGCCGCTTGAAGGACCTGGTCGACCTTGGTGCTGGCCACGTCGCGGGAATAAACCCCGCAGATGCCTTTTCCTTCCAGGTGGATCTTGAGCATGATCTGGGTGGCCGTTTCGCGGTCCTTGCTGAAGAACTCCTGGATGACGTGCACCACGAACTCCATGGGCGTGAAATCGTCGTTGAGCAAAACCACCTGAAACATCTGGGGTGGCTGGGTGCGCTGGGCACGCCGTTCAAGCACCACCGACTCGTCGTTGCCGACGCTGGGAGGCGCCGTCGGGTTTTCGGGTTTTTTGGGGTTCTGGGTGGCCATGAAAACCATTCTAGCGGCGCGTATCCGCCCACATCGGCATGCGGGATTAGCACCGGGCCGCAGGCCGCAACCACGCCTTCGCCCGCTGGCGGGGCCGGTGTGTGCGGCATGGTTTTTTCCATGCCTCATTGTGAGGGGAAAGGCGAAAACAAAACCGCAGAGCTGGCGGTTTTTGGGGGTGTAGTTCGCCATATCGGGCGACGGATGGAGGCGGTGGGAACGCCACCGGCGCCGGTGCCTCACATGTTTTCGACCATCGCCTCGCCAAAACCCGAACAACTGACCTGGGTGGCGCCCTCCATGAGGCGCGCCAGATCGTGCGTGACCCGCTTGCTCAGAATGGACTTCTCCAGCGAACCGATGATCAGGTCGGCGGCTTCCCGCCACCCCATGTGGCGCAGCATCATCTCGGCCGAGAGGATTTCGGAGCCAGGATTCACATAGTCCTTGCCGGCGTACTTGGGCGCGGTGCCGTGGGTGGCTTCAAAACAGGCCACGGTGTCCGACAGGTTGGCGCCCGGTGCGATGCCGATGCCGCCGACTTGCGCTGCCAAAGCGTCCGAAATGTAGTCGCCGTTGAGGTTGAGCGTGGCCACCACCGAGTGCTCGGCCGGGCGCAGCAGAATCTGCTGCAGGAAAGCGTCGGCAATGCTGTCCTTGACGATCACGTCCCGCCCGGTCCGGGGGTTCTTGAACTTGCACCATGGGCCGTCGTCAATCAGCCGGGCACCGAATTCCCGGCGCGCCAGGGCGTAAGCCCAGTCGCGGAAGCCGCCTTCGGTGTACTTCATGATGTTGCCCTTGTGCACGATGGTCACGCTGGGCCTGTCGTGGTCGATGGCGTACTGGAGCGCCTTGCGCACCAGACGTTCGGTGCCTTCGATCGACACCGGCTTGACGCCAATGCCCGAGGTGTTCGGAAAACGGATTTTGGTGACACCCATCTCGTCCACCAGGAATGAGATGAGCTTTTTCGCCTGCTCGGACTCGGCCTCGTACTCGATGCCGGCGTACATGTCTTCCGAGTTCTCGCGGAAGACCACCATATTGGTTTTGTGAGGCTCTTTCAATGGCGAAGGTAAGCCTTTGAAATACTGCACCGGGCGCATGCAAACGTAGAGATCGAGTTCCTGGCGCAGCGCCACGTTGAGCGAACGCATGCCGCCGCCCACCGGCATGCTCAACGGCCCCTTGATGGACACCACGTACTCGCGCAGCACGGCCAGGGTTTCCTCGGGCAGCCACACATCGGGGCCGTAGATCCGGGTGGCCTTTTCGCCCGCGTACACCTCCATCCAGTGGATCTTCCTTTGGCCGCCATACGCTTTGGCCACCGCAGCATCCACCACCTTGAGCATCACCGGCGTGATGTCAACCCCGATCCCATCGCCCTCGATGTAAGGCACGATGGGCTGGTCGGGCACCTTGAGCGAATTGTCGGCATTGACCGTGATTTTCTGGCCCCCGGAGGGCCACTGGATGTGTTGAAGCATGCGTGAAATTCTCGCACGGCACACCCTTCACAAAGGGATGGCGGAGAATGGGAAGCCCTGTTGAACCACCCGATCATCCACATGAAAAAACTGACCGTCAGCCTGCTGTGTGTGTGGGCCCTTCTGACAGCCACGGCCTGGGCTCAGGAATCGCCCCAGCTCCAGTTGCCCAGGGTCACACTGTCGGCCGGCATGCACCTGATCAACGCGCAGGTGGCGGCCACCCCGCAGCAGCGCGCGGTGGGCCTCATGTTTCGCAAGGAAATGCCGGCCAACGAAGGCATGCTGTTCGCCTTCGAGCAAGCAGCCGAGCAATGCTTCTGGATGAAGAACACCTTGCTCCCGCTGACCGCTGCTTTCGTGGCCGACGATGGCACCATCGTCAATCTCGCCGACATGCAACCGCAGAGCCTGGTCTCGCACTGCTCCACCAAACCCGTGCGCTTTGTGCTGGAGATGAACCAGGGCTGGTTTGACAAGCGCGGCCTCAAGGCCGGCTCCAGACTGGGCGGCCCACCGTTCACACGGTAGGCCGCTTCACAGAATCACCGAGCCAACAGCTCGGTGGTACTTCTCAAGGCTGGACCGACGCCAGCGCCGCGTTGAAGGTTTTGCTGGGCCGCATGATCGATTCAAGCTTGTCGAAGTCGGGCTTGTAGTAACCACCAATGTCCACCGGCTTGCCCTGCACCGCGGCCAGCTCGGCCACGATGGCCTTTTCGTTGTCGGCGAGTTGCTTCGCCAGCGGCGCAAACTTCTCGGCCAGCGCCGGGGCTTCGGTTTGGGCGGCAAGCTCCTGAGCCCAATACAGCGCCAGGTAGAACTGGCTGCCACGGTTGTCGAGCTGACCGGTCTTGGGCGACGGGTTCTTGTTGTTGTCCAGCAGCTTGCCGGTGGCAGCGTCCAGCGTTTTGGCCAGCACCTTGGCCTGCGGGTTGCCGGTTTTCAGGCCCAGGTCTTCCATCGACACCGCCAGCGCCAGGAACTCACCCAGCGAATCCCAGCGCAGGTGGTTTTCTTCCACCAGTTGCTGCACGTGTTTGGGAGCCGAGCCGCCCGCGCCGGTTTCGTACATGCCACCGCCCGCCATGAGCGGCACGATGGACAGCATCTTGGCGCTGGTGCCCAGTTCCATGATGGGGAACAGGTCGGTCAGGTAGTCGCGCAGGATGTTGCCGGTGGCGCTGATGGTGTCGAGTCCGCGGATCACACGCTCCAGCGTGTAGCGCATGGCGCGCACCTGGCTCATGATCTGGATGTCCAGGCCCGCTGTGTTGTGCTCGTGCAGGTACATCTTGACCTTGGTGATCAGCTGCGCCTCGTGCGGGCGGTACTGGTCGAGCCAGAACACCACCGGCATGCCCGAGTTGCGCGCGCGGTTCACGGCCAGCTTGACCCAGTCGCGGATGGCGGCATCCTTGACCTGGCACATGCGCCAGATGTCGCCCTGCTCCACGTCCTGGCTCAGCAGCACTTCGCCGGTGGCCAGGTCGGTGATGTTGGCCACGCCGTCTTCGGTGATCTCGAAGGTCTTGTCGTGCGAGCCGTATTCCTCGGCCTGCTGGGCCATCAGACCCACGTTGGGCACGGTACCCATGGTCTTGGGATCGAACGCGCCGTGCCACTTGCAGAAGTTGATCATCTCCTGGTAGATGCGAGCGAAAGTCGACTCGGGCATCACGGCTTTCACGTCCTTCAGACGGCCATCAGCACCCCACATCTTGCCGCTGTTGCGGATCATGGCAGGCATGGAGGCGTCCACGATCACGTCGTTGGGCGAGTGGAAGTTGGTGATGCCCTTGGCCGAATCGACCATGGCGAGTTCTGGGCGACCTTCGTGGCAGGCGTGCAGGTCGCGCTTGATCTCGTCCTGCTTGCTTTGCGGCAGCGTGGCGATCTTGTTGTACAGGTCAACCATGCCGTTGTTGACGTTCACACCCAGCTCGTCGAACAGCTTGCCGTGTTTCTCGAAGGCGTCTTTGTAGAAGATCTTCACGCAGTGACCGAACACGATCGGATGTGA
>JAJNQE010000051.1 GCA_021154985.1 Hydrogenophaga sp. | reverse complement strand
AGCGAAATAAAGGAGGAGGGGCCGCAGGCCCCGGGGGACATTCGCGGAGCAGAGCACGCCGGTGCCCGATCACGCGAGGTAGTGCCGAGAAGGTCCCCGGCTAAAACTCCGCATCCAGTTCATCAATGTCATCCGGCTCAGCCTCCGCAGCCGCCACCCACTCCTTCATCGCAGGCAAGGCCATGATGGTGTCGCAATACGCCACACACACCTCGTCGATCGCCACGCCGTAGGTGATGAACCGCGTCACCACTGGCGCAAACATCGCGTCCGCGATACAGGGTTTGGCGCCAAACAAATAGGGGCCGCCATACTTCTCCAGACACTCGGTCCAGATCGCCTCGATGCGATCGATGTCGGTGCGCGCTCTCGACCAGAGTTTGAAGTTCGGGAAGTGCGCCTTGATGTTCATCGGCAATGACGAGCGCATGGAACTGAAGCCCGAATGCATTTCGCCGCAAATGGACCGGCAGTGTGCACGCGCCGCCCGGTCGGCTGGCAGCAGGCCCGCCTTGGGTTTGATCTCGTTGAGGTACTCACCGATCGCCAACACATCCCACAGATAGATGCCGTCGTGCTCCAAGGCAGGCACCCTCACGGAGGATGACAACAACAGCATCTCGGCCTTCATGGCCGGGTCGTCGGGCGAGATGATTTTTTCGGTGAACTCCAGCTTGGCCAGCCGGGCCATCAGCCAGCCACGCAAGGCCCAGGCACCGTAGTTCTTGCTGCTGATTGTGAGTACCGTGGTGGCCATGACATGCTCCTCTTTGACCCTGCTTCGTAGACCCTCCTATCAGCAAGGGCTGTGCCACAAAAGTGACACACCATGCACCGGGGCGGTGCAGCTTGGTCTGGCGCGTTCCTTGCCTGCAGAGCAACACGTTGTTTCAGGATTCCCACCATGCTGTACCAGGCCTACCAGACCCAGTCCGACCTGCTTTCGCCGCTCCGACTCATGGCCCAGCACCTCAGCGCCTCGTTGTGGCTGCAAGACACCGAACGCAGCGTGGTGCGCAAGGTGGCGTCCGCCTGCGACGTGATCTCGCGCCTGCGCCTGACCCACTCGCGCCCGCCCTACAACATCGGCGAGGTGGTGGTGAACGGGCAGGCTGTTCCGGTGACCGAAGAGGCCGTGCTCACCCTGCCCTTCGGCACCCTGCTGCACTTTCGCAAGGACGGCGTGGAGCCACAACCCAAGGTGCTGCTGGTGGCGCCGCTCTCGGGCCACTTCGCCACCCTGCTGCGCGAAACCGCGCGCACGCTGCTGCAAGACCACGACGTGTTCATCACCGACTGGCACAACGCGCGCGACGTGTCGCTTCGCCACGGCGGTTTTTCGCTCGACGACTACATCACCTACATGGTCCGCTTCACCGAAGCCGTGGGCCCGGGCAGCCACATGGTGGCGGTGTGCCAGCCGTGTGTGGCCGCGCTCGCCGCCACCGCCGTGATGGCCGAAGACGACAACCCGGCGCAGCCGCGCAGCCTCACGCTCATGGCCGGCCCGGTGGACTGCCGCGTGAACCCGACCGAGGTGAACCGGCTCGCCACCAGCAAACCCATCGAGTGGTTCGAGAAAAACCTCATCAACCACGTGCCGCTGCCGCACGCAGGCTTCATGCGCCGCGTGTACCCGGGCTTCATCCAGCTCTCGGCCTTCATGGCCATGAACCCGGAGCGCCACAAGCAGTCGTTTCGCAACATCTACGACCACCTGGAGCACGGCCGCACCGAAGAAGCGCAGGTGATCCAGGACTTCTACGAGGAGTACCTCGCGGTCAACGACCTGCCGGCCGAGTTCTACCTGGAGACCGTGGCCAAGGTGTTCCAGACCTACGACCTGCCCCGCGGCGAACTCACCTGGAACGGCCGCAAGGTCAACCCGGCCGCCATCCGCCGCACCGCGCTCATGACGGTCGAAGGCGAGCGCGATGACATCTGCGCCGTGGGCCAGACCGTGGCCGCGCAAGATTTGTGCAGCAGCGTGCGCCCCTACCTCAAGACCCACCACGTGCAGACCGGCGTGGGCCACTACGGCGTGTTCAGCGGGCGGCGCTGGAACCAGCAGATCTATCCGCGCGTGCGCGACATGATCCACGCCAGCTCGGAGTGAGAAGGCTCTTCACTCCGGCCAAGCCATGAAAAACGCCCCGGCTTGCGGGGCGTTTTTCATGGGGCGGTCGATGTCAGCGCGCTCGGGCAGCGGGTTGTGCCTCGTCTTCGGCCGGCCAGTCGCGGATGTAGGCCTTGAGCATCTGGTTTTCGAAGTTCTGGCTGTCCACCACGGCCTTGGCCACGTCGTAGAAGCTGATCACGCCCATGAGCATCTTGTTGTCCATCACCGGCATGTAGCGGGTGTGCCGCTCCAGCATCATGGGGCGCACCTGCTCCAGCTCGGTCTCGGGTGTGCAGCTCATGGGGTGGTCGTCCATCACGGTGCGCACGGTCTTCTCGCCCAAAGCGCCACCGTTGCGCGCCAGCGTGTGGATGATTTCGCGGAAGGTGAGCATGCCCACGAGTTCACCGTGGTCCATCACCGCCAGCGAACCGATGTCGAACTGCGACATGGTCTCCACCGCTCGCTGCAGCGTTTCCAGGGGGTGGGTGGTGTAGAGCGTGCCGCCCTTGACGCGAAGGATGTCGCTGACTTTCATGACGGGTCTCCTGTTGTTGGTGGTGTCTCCAGCAGGGCTGGCATGACCGCAATATACCCCCACAATACCGCTCAAAACCAGTGCGCGCGAGCCCCAGAGCGCGACACCGGCCCACCCAGGAGACCTCCCCATGTCCGGTTACTCAGACCCAGGCTTCGACACGCTTGCACTGCATGCAGGCGCTGCGCCCGACCCCACCACCGGCGCGCGAGCCGTGCCGATCCACCTCACCACCTCCTTCGTCTTCGAGTCCAGCGACCACGCCGCCGCCCTCTTCAACCTGGAGCGCGCGGGCCATGTGTACAGCCGCATCAGCAACCCGACCAATGCGGTGTTCGAGCAGCGCATGGCCGCGCTCGAAGGCGGCATCGGCGCCATTGCCACCGCCAGCGGCCAGGCCGCGCTGCACCTGAGCGTGGCCACGCTCATGGGCGCGGGTTCGCACATCGTGGCCAGCACCGCCCTCTACGGTGGCAGTCAGAACCTGCTGCACTACACCATGCGCCGCTTCGGCATCGAGACCACCTTTGTGAAGCCGGGTGACATCGACGGCTGGCGCGCCGCCGTTCGGCCCAACACCAAGCTCTTCTTTGGCGAGACCGTGGGCAACCCCGGCCTGGACGTGCTGGACATCCCCACCGTCTCGCAGATCGCGCACGAGGCCGGTGTGCCCTTGCTCGTGGACTCGACCCTTACAACGCCTTACCTCATCAAGCCCTTCGAGCTCGGCGCTGATCTGGTCTACCACTCGGCCACCAAATTCCTGAGCGGCCACGGCACCGTGATCGGGGGTGTGGTGGTGGACGCAGGCAGCTTCGACTGGGAGAAGTCAGGGCGCTTCCCCGAGCTCACCGAGGCCTACGCCGGCTTTCACAACATGGTGTTCAGCGAAGAGAGCACGGTTGGGGCCTTCCTTCTGCGTGCACGCCGCGAGGGCCTGCGCGATTTCGGCGCCTGCCTGTCGCCGCACAGCGCCTGGCTGATCCTGCAAGGCATCGAGACGCTGTCGCTGCGCATGGACCGCCACATGGGCAACACCGAAAAGGGGGTGCAGTTCCTGGCCAGCCACCCGCTGGTGAGCCGCGTGGGCCACCCGCTGCTGGAGAGCCACCCCAGCCACGCCCTGGCCGAGAAGCTGCTGCGCTTCGGCGCCAAGGGCGCGGGCTCGGTGTTCAGCTTCGACATCCGGGGCAGCCGCGAGCAGGGCAAGGCCTTCATCGAAGCGCTGAAGATCTTCAGCCACCTCGCCAACGTGGGCGACTGCCGCTCGCTGGTGATCCATCCGGCCAGCACCACGCACGTCCGCATGACCGACGAGGCGCTGGCCGCCGGCGGCATCGGCCCGGGGACGATCCGGCTGTCGATCGGCCTGGAAGACGCGGACGACCTGATCGACGACCTGAAGCGGGCACTGAAGGCCGCAGAAAAAGCGGGAGCCTGACCATGTACCTGCAAGTCAATGGCGCCAACACCTACTGCTACACCGGCGGCAAGCCCTTCGATGCCGCCAAACCCACCGCGGTCTTCATCCACGGCGTGCTCAACGACCACAGCGTCTGGATCCTGCAAAGCCGCTACCTCGCCCACCACGGCTGGAACGTGCTCGCGGTGGACCTGCCGGGCCACTGCAAGAGCGAAGGCGAAGCGCCCGCTTCGGTGGAAGCAGCGGCCGACTTCGTGGCGGCACTGCTGGACGCAGCGGGCGTGCAGAAAGCCGCGCTGGTCGGCCACAGCTGGGGTTCGCTGATCGCACTCGAAGCCGCAGCACGGCTGAAAGAGCGTGTGAGCCACCTGGTGCTGGTGGGCGTGGCCTACCCCATGAAGGTGTCCCCCGCGCTGATCGAGGCCTCGCTCAACGAGCCGGAGAAGGCGCTCCAGATGGTCAACGTGTTTTCGCGCAGCACGCTCGCCGCGCCGCCGTCGGCCCTCGGCCCGGGCACCTGGGTGTATGGCGCCGGCATGGCGCTGGGTCGCCGGGTGCTGCGCAGCAACCCGAGCGTCAATGTGTTCCACCGCGGATTCGTGGCCTGCGACAGCTACAGCGGCGGTGAAGCCGCCATCGCACAGATCGCTTGCCCGGTGCTCTTTCTGCTCGGCGGACAGGACCAGATGACACACCCCAAGGCCGCACAAGGTTTGATCACCGCGGCCAAAGCCGCCGGCCACCGGGTGTCGGTGGTCAGCGTGCCCGTGGGTCACCACCAGATGACCGAAGCGCCGGACGAAACGCTGGCGGCCATGCGGGACTTTCTGCGCACAACGCCATGAGCTTTGTGCTGCGGCCCGAGCACATCACGCCGCCCATCGCGCCCGATCGCGCGCGCGACATTGCTTCGAGGTTCGACCTGCGCGCGCTCGCGCCCGAGTTCCTCGCCAACCCCTACCCGGTGTACGCAGCCCTGCGCGAACACGAGCCGGTGCGCCGCATGCCCGACGGTTCGGTGTTCCTCACACGCTGTGCCGACCTGATGGCGGTGTACCGCGACGCACAGGCCTTCAGCTCCGACAAACAGGTCGAGTTCGCGCCCAAGTACGGTGTGGGCTCGCCGCTGTTCGAGCACCACACCACCAGCCTGGTGTTCAACGACCCCCCGCTGCACACGCGCGTGCGCCGGCTCATCATGGGCGCGCTCACGCGCCGGGCCATTGCCGACATGGAGCCGGGCTTGATCGCGCTGGTGGACTCGCTGCTAGACGACCTGGCCGGGAGCGGTGGCGATGACCTGATCGAAGACTTCGCCTCGGCGATCCCGGTGGAGATCATCGGCAACCTGCTCGATGTGCCGCACGCCGACCGCGGCCCGTTGCGCGATTGGTCGCTCGCCATCCTGGGCGCGCTGGAACCCACGCTCACACCGCAGCAGCAAGCCCTGGGCAACCAGGCCGTGACCGACATGCTGGCCTATCTGAAAACCCTGGTGGTGCAGCGCCGCCAGCACCCGGGCGACCCGGAGCGCGATGTGCTCACGCGCCTCATCCAGGGCGAGGCCGGTGGCGAGCAGCTGAGCGAGGTCGAGTTGCTGCAGAACTGCATCTTCCTGCTCAACGCCGGGCACGAGACCACCACCAACCTGATCGGCAACGGATTGATCGCCTTGCAGGAGCACCCGCCAGCGCGCCAGTTCCTGCAGACCGCGCTGAAGCAAACAGCAGGCGACGCGGCAGCGCAAGAAGCGCTGCTCACCCGCGCGGTGGACGAGTTCCTGCGCTTCGAGTCGTCCAACCAGCTCGGCAACCGCCGTGCGGTGAAAGACACGCAAGTGGGCGGTGTGGACCTGCCCGCCGGCACGCTGGTGACGCTGTGCATCGGCGCGGCCAACCGCGACCCCGCGCAGTTCACCCACCCGGAGGTGCTGGACCTCGCCCGCGAGACCAACAAGCACCTGGCCTTCGGCTTCGGCATCCACCAGTGCGCGGGGCTCAGCCTGGCGCGGCTGGAAGGCCGCATTGCCATCGGGCGTTTTCTGCAGCGTTTTCCCGATTTCCGCTTGACAGAAGCCCCGCTGCGCGGCGGCCGCGCGCGGTTTCGCGGCTTCCTGCGCGCGCCGTTTGCCGTGAGCTGAGTGCGCGTCAGCCCGAAGCGACCGAGGGTCCTTCGGCCATCTCTTGCGCTGCCAGCGGCAATGGCGTTGAGGCCAGCGCTTGCGCCAATGTGAGCTGCGACCAGCGGCTCTCGGACCAGAACCGCGCGGTGTTGGGCTGGCGGGCCAGCAGCAGCCGCTCCACCACGGGCGCCATCAGGGTGTCTTGCGGCACCACCAGCAGCACATAGCGTTCGCCGTCTTCATCAAGCCGGCCCAGCCAGTCGAGCGCCACCAGCGTGGCCACGGGTTCTTCCAGTTGCAACGCATCCACCCGCAGCACCTGGGCGAGGGCCTCCAGACTCAGGCCCTTGGGCGCGGTGTCGCGGGCGGTGTGCAACTGTTCCAGCACCTCCAGCGCCAGCTGAAAGCTCCAGCCCGGTGAGTCGCCGCGGCGGGCAATGCCTGAGAGCAGGCTGGGCAGATAAGCCGCCACCACCGCACCCAGCAGCAAGATGACCCAGGCCACGTAAAACCACACCAGCAAAATCGGCACCGTGGCAAAGGTGCCGTAGACCACCGAATACGTGGGCACCTGCGCGAGGTACCAGGCCAGCAGCTTCTTGGCCAGCTCCAGCCCGATGGCCACAAACACACCGCCCAGGATCGCATGGCTCCAGCGCACCCGCGTGTTGGGCACATAACGGTACAGCGCGGCGATGCCACCGGTGAGCAACAAGAACTGCACCGTATCGAGCAGAAAACGCACACCCCCCGGCAGACCGGAGACCACGCCGCGCGAGGCCGTGACGGCGTAGGTGGTCACCGTCAGGCTGCCGGCCAGCAGCAGCGGCCCCAGCGTGAGCACCGCCCAGTACACCAGCACCCGCTGCGTGAACGAGCGCGGCTGGCGCACGCGCCAGATGTCGTTGAGCTTGCGGTCGATGGTGAGAATCAGGGCCAGAGCGGTGACCAGCAGCACCAGCGCACCGGCCCAGCCGATCTGCCCGGCCTTGCCGGCGAACTGGTTGAGGTAACTGAACACCTGCTTGGCGATGTCGGGCGGCACCAGGCTTTGAACCAGCCAGCGCTGCAGCGTGACCTGCAGCCGGTCGAACATGGGAAACGCGCTGAAGATGGCCAGCGCCACCGTGAACAGCGGTACCAGCGAGATGGTGGTGGTGAACGTGAGGCTGCTGGCGGTGATGCCCAGGCGGTCTTCGCGAAAGCGCTCGCGCAGGGTGATGGCGGTGTTGGCCCAGGGGAAGTTCAGGGCGTCGCGCCACAGGCCGCGAGCGAGGGTTTCCAGGGCCCGCAGGCGCTCTTTGAAGGTCATCCCGGTATCATGCCACCTGCCTTTTCCCGCCCGCCATGCCCGACATCTCCTCCCCCCCCAACCCCGACGCCCTCCTTGCCCAAGGAGATTCGGCGCGCGCCGTCAACGCCACCCGTTGGCTCGCCGTGGGCAGCCTGCTGGGCCTGATCGTGCTGGGCTTCCTGTGGGAAATGTGGCTGGCCCCGCTGCGCGAGGGCGGTTCGTGGCTGGTGCTCAAGGTGCTGCCACTCACGATCCCGCTGGCTGGCCTGTTGAAAAACCGCATGTACACCTACCGGTGGGTCAGCCTGATCGTGTGGCTGTATTTCACCGAAGGCGTGGTGCGCGCCACCAGCGACACCGGTCCGTCGGTCTGGCTGGCGGTGATCCAGACGCTGCTGTGTGTGGCGCTGTTCGTGGCATGTGCGCTGCACGTGCGGATCCGCCTGCGCGCCGCGGGCAAAGAGGCGGTGGCGGCCGACGTGGCCAGTGCCAACGCCGCAGCCCAGCCATGAACCCACAACACGCCGAGCTGCTGGCCGGGTTGCGCCAGACCGTCGGCTCGCCCAACGTGCTCACGCACGAAGATCCCGCCACCGACCTTTCGGCCTGGGAACAAGACTGGCGCAAGCGATCACACGGCCGCGCACTCGCTGTGGTGCGACCGGGCAACACCGCCGAGGTGGCCGCCGTGGTGCGCGCCTGCGTGGGCGCGGGCGTGTCCATCGTGCCGCAGGGCGGCAACACCGGCCTGGTGGTCGGCTCAGTGCCCGACGCTTCGGGCACGCAGGTGGTGCTGAACCTCATGCGCATGAACACCGTGCGCGCCATCGACCCGGCCAACCTCACCATGACGGTGGAGGCCGGCTGCGTGCTGCAGACCTTGCAGGACACCGCAGAAAAAGCCGGCTTTCTGTTTCCCCTGAGCCTGGCGGCCGAAGGCAGTTGCAGCATCGGCGGCAACCTGGCGACGAATGCCGGCGGCACACAGGTGGTGCGCTACGGCAATGCGCGCGATCTCTGCCTGGGCCTGGAGGTGGTGACCGCGCAAGGCGAGGTGTGGCAGGGCCTGAATGGCCTGCGCAAGGACAACACCGGCTACGACCTGCGCGACCTGTTCATCGGCAGCGAAGGCACGCTGGGTGTGATCACCGCGGCCACGCTCAAGCTCTACCCACTGCCTGCCGCGCAGCTCACCGCCTGGGCGGCCCTGCCCTCGCTGGACGCCGCCGTGGCGCTGCTCGGCCTCGCCCACAAGCACCTGGGCGCCGGCCTCACCGGCTTCGAGGTCATGGGCCGGTTCGCACTCAGCCTGGTGGACAAGCACATGCCGCAACTGCGCGTGCCGCTGTGGCAAGACGCACCGTATTGTGTTTTGCTGGAGAACAGCGACAGCGAATCGGAAGCACACGCACGCGGGCAGTTCGAGCGCCTGCTGGAAACCGCCTTCGAGCAAGGCCTGGTGAGCGATGCCGTGGTGGCCGAGAGCCTGTCGCAAGCCCACGCGCTCTGGCACATCCGCGAGAGCATTCCGCTGGCGCAGGCCGAAGAAGGTCTGAACATCAAGCACGACATCAGCATCCCGGTCTCCCACATCCCGGCCTTCTGCACCGAGACCGATGCGCTGCTGCAGCGCGAGATCCCAGGCGTGCGGCTGGTGAACTTTGGCCACCTGGGCGACGGCAATCTGCACTACAACGTGCAGGCGCCCGAAGGGGGTGACGCCAAGGCGTTTCTGGCCACGCAAGAGACCCGCGTGAACGCGCTGGTTTTTGACGCGGTGGCGCGCTACCATGGCTCGATCAGCGCCGAGCACGGCGTGGGCAGCCTCAAGGCCGACCACCTGCCCCACTACAAGGACCCGGTCGCACTGGGTCTGATGCGGGCCATCAAGCAGGCGCTGGACCCGCACAACCTCATGAATCCCGGCCGCGTCCTCACACCATGAAGTCCCGAACCCTGCTGCGTTGTCTGCTGGCGCTGGCGCTCACCGCCTCGGTGACTGCGCACGCGGTGGACGCGGCGCAGCGCCAGGCTTGGCGCGAACAAGCGCAGGGTTTCGAGCACGGCGAAGG
The DNA here is from genome assembly GCA_021154985.1 of Hydrogenophaga sp. GTDB lineage: Bacteria > Pseudomonadota > Gammaproteobacteria > Burkholderiales > Burkholderiaceae_C > Hydrogenophaga. The sequence continues at coordinate 19,155 of JAJNQE010000051.1, read as the reverse complement.
CGTGAAGCGCGACACCGAAGCCGCCATCCGCCTGTATTGCCAGGCCGCGCTGGCCGGCGACGCAACGTCTGCCTACAACCTCGGCTGGATCTACGCCAATGGCCGTGGCGTGGAACGCCACGACGGCTACGCGGCCCACTGGTTCGCGCGCGCCGCGCTGTTGGGCGACGCCCACGCCGAGGGCATGTTCAAGCGCCTGGACACCCCGGCTGACAAGCCCGAGTGTGTGCAACAGGCCGAGCGGACCGAGCGGCAAAAAGCCACCGAAGCCCAGCAGGCGGCCGAAGCCCAGGCCATCGCCACGCGTTACCAGCAACTGGTGGACACGCCTGAAGAGCGGCGCATCATGAAGATCGTCTACAAGCTCGCGCCGCAGTTCGGTATCCAGCCCGGTCTGGCGTTTGCGGTGATCCGCGCCGAGTCCAACTTCAACGTGAACGCGGTCTCCGAGAAAAACGCGCAGGGCCTGATGCAGCTCATTCCTGAAACCGCAGAGCGCTTCCGCGTGCGCAAGCCGTTCGACGCCGAACAGAACATCCGCGGCGGCCTGTCGTACCTGCAGTGGCTGCTGGCCTATTTCAGGGGCGATGTGCCGCTGGTGCTGGCCGCGTACAACGCCGGCGAAGGCACGGTCGACCGTTTTCGCGGCGTGCCGCCCTACCCCGAGACCCAGGGCTACATCAAACGCATCCAGCAGGTGTTTGCGCTGCAGCACCATCCGTTCGACGCCCGCATCACCTCCCCTTCGCCGGCCCTGCCCCCACGCCTCCCATGACCCGTCCCATCCGCTCCCAATACGAAGACTTCATGCGCCACGTGTTCACCATGGGCGTGCAGAAAACAGACCGCACCGGCACCGGCACCACCAGCGTGTTCGGGCACCAGATGCGCTTTGACCTGAACGAAGGCTTCCCGCTGGTGACCACCAAAAAGGTGTTCACCAAGGCCATCATCGTGGAGTTGCTGTGGTTCCTGCGCGGCGACAGCAACGTGAAGTGGCTGCAGGAGCGCGGCTGCACCATCTGGGACGAATGGGCGCGCGACGACGGCGACCTGGGCCCGGTCTACGGCGTGCAATGGCGCAGTTGGCCCACGCCCGACGGCGGCCACATCGACCAGATCGCCGAGGTGGTCAAGCAGCTCAAGACCAACCCCGATTCGCGCCGCATCATCGTGAGCGCCTGGAACGTGGCCGACCTGAACAAGATGGCGCTCATGCCCTGCCACGCGTTCTTCCAGTTCTATGTGGCCGATGGAAAACTCAGTTGCCAGCTCTACCAGCGCAGCGCCGACATCTTCCTCGGTGTGCCGTTCAACATCGCCAGCTACGCGTTGCTCACCCACATGCTGGCGCAGCAATGCGATCTGCAGGTGGGCGAGTTCATCTGGACCGGCGGCGACTGCCACATCTACAGCAACCACCACGAGCAGGTGGAACTGCAGCTCTCGCGCCAACCCATGGCCTACCCGACGCTGCACATCAAGCGCCGACCGGCCAGCATCTTCGACTACGAACTCGACGACTTCGAGATCCAGGGTTACGAGCACCACGCGGCCATCAAAGCGCCGGTGGCTGTTTGACGTCGGTGTGAAGTCAACGTGATCAACCGCCGCCAACTGTGGGCGCTGCTGGCGCTCACGCTCATGTGGGGCGTCAACTGGCCCATGATGAAGCTCTCGCTGCAGGAGCTATCGCCCCTGTACTTCCGCGCCAGCACCATGCTGTTGGGCGCGCTGTGGCTGTTTGCGTACGTCGCCCGTCGCGGCGAGCGCATGTGGCCGGCGCGTGCCGAGTGGGCCACCATCGCCTGGCTGGGCCTGCCCAACGTGCTGGGCTGGCACACGCTGTCCATCTTTGGCGTGAAAGAGCTGGCGTCGGGTCGGGCCGCCATCCTCGGTTTCACCATGCCGATCTTCACCGTGCTGATCGGCGCGGCCTTCTTTGGCGAGCGCATCACACCGCGCGTGCGCATGGCGGTGGTGTGCGCAGGCATCGCCATTGGCCTGCTGCTGTGGCACGAGCTGCAAAGCCTGAGCGGACGGCCGGTGGGCATTGCGTGGATGCTGGGTGCGGCGTTCTGCTGGGGCCTGGGCACGCTGATGTTTCGCCGCGCGCAGTTCACGCTCTCCCCCATGGTGGTCACGGTGTGGATGCTGCTGCTCGGAAGCGTGGTGGTGTGGGCACTGGCGCTCGTGCTGGAACCGCTGCCCAGCCCCGCAGGCTTCTCTATTCCCATGTGGATCAGCCTGCTGTACGGTGTGTTCGTCAACTACGGCGTGGCGCAGCTGATCTGGTTCGGCATGGCCCGCGACCTGCCACCGGCCACCAGCGCCATGAGCATCATGGCGATCCCGCTGGTGGGCACGCTGAGTGCCACCCTCATCGTGGGTGAAGTGCCTCACTGGCAGGACTGGGTGGCCATCGGCTTCGTGATGATGGCGATCGCCAGCGTGCTGCTGCCGCCGCGATCCAGTCGGCCAGCCCCGGGGCCGGCGGCACAATAGCGGCATGCCCGCACCCACCCCGTCCAGCCCCCGCCTCCACCTGATCTTTGCGCGCGCCGCCAACGGCGTGATCGGGCGCGACAACGCCCTGCCCTGGCATCTGCCGGAAGACATGGCGCACTTCAAACGCACCACCCTGGGCTGCCCGGTGATCATGGGTCGCAAGACCTGGGATTCACTGCCGGCGAAATTCCGGCCGCTGCCGGGCCGGCTCAACATCGTGGTCACGCGCGATGCGCAATGGCAAGCCGATGGCGCCTTGCGCGCAGGCTCGATGGATGACGCCGTGGCACTGTGCCCGCCGGGTGCCGATGCCTGGGTGATCGGCGGCGCGCAGATTTACGCCGCTGCGCTGGACCTGGCCGACACGGCGGTGGTCACCGAGATCGCGCAGGACTTCGAAGGCGATGCCTTCGCACCCGTGTTCGGCCCCGCCTGGCGCGAGACCGCGCGCGAAACCCACACCGCTGCCAGCGGCCTGCCGTTCGCTTTCGTCACCTACACCCAAGATCGTTGAAGCCATGCAAATCGCCACCTGGAACATCAACTCCCTCACCGTGCGCCTGCCCCAGGTGCTCGACTGGCTGGCTGCAAATCCCGTCGACGCCCTGGGCTTGCAAGAGCTCAAGATGGTGGACGAAAAGTTTCCCTTTGATGCCCTGAAGGAGATCGGCTACCACGCCGCCGCGTTTGGCCAGAAGACCTACAACGGTGTGGCGATTGTGAGCCGCAGTCCCGTGCGCGATGTGGTGCGCAACATCCCTGGCCACAGCGACGAACAGGCCCGCGTGATCGCGGCCACGCTGGACACACCCGAAGGACCGCTGCGCCTGATCAACTGTTACTTCGTCAACGGTCAGGAGCCCAGCAGCGAGAAGTTCGCCTACAAGCTGCAGTGGCTGGCCGCGCTGCACCGCTGGATCGCAGACGAGCTGCAGGCCCATCCCCGGCTGGTGCTGGTGGGTGACTTCAACGTGGCGCCCGAAGACCGGGATTCGTACGACCCAGTGGGTCTGAAAGACACCATTCACCACACGGTAGAAGAGCGCGCGCACTTCCAGGCGCTGCTGGCACTGGGCCTGACCGACGCTTACCGCATGTTCGAGCAGCCCGACAAAAGCTACTCGTGGTGGGACTACCGCATGCTGGGCTTCCAGAAAAACCGCGGGTTGCGCATCGACCACATTCTGGTGAGCGAGGCGCTGCGCGGCAGCGTGAAGGCCTGCACCATCGACCGCGCACCGCGCAAGAACCCGCAGCCCAGCGACCACACGCCGGTGGTGGTCACTCTAGGTTGAGTTCCTGGATCTTCCGGGTGATCGTGTTGCGGCCGATGCCCAGCTTGTGCGCCGCCTCGATACGACGGCCCCGGGTGTTCACCAGCGCGGTCTGAATCAGCTTGGTCTCGAAGCGCCGGGTGAGCACGTCCCACACGTCGGTGCGCCCCTCTTCCAGCAAAGCCAGGGCTTCGGCCTGCAAACCGACCTCCCAGCCCGACACCGAGGGCGCGCGCAAGGGCTCTGGCGCGGGCGCAAAGTCCACAGCCGCATAGGCGGGAGCGCCCATGCCCAATGCCTCCGACAACGCAGCAGGCGCAGCTGACGGCACGAACGGCACCACCGCAGCGGTCTCCGGCAAAGCCGACAGGGCCGCCACCGAGGTACCTGCCATGGACAGCACCTCGGGGGGCAGGTCTTTGAGCTCGATCACCTGCGCGGGCGCCATCACGGTGAGCCAATGGCACACGTTTTCCAGCTGGCGCACGTTGCCCGGAAAATCGAACGTGCCGAGCAGGCGGATGGCCGCCTCTGAAATGCGCTTGGGCTCCACGCCCAGTTGCTTGGCGCTTTGTTGCAGGAAAAAGCGCGTGAGCATGGGCACGTCCTCGCGCCGCTCGCGCAGCGCGGGCAGGCGCAGGCGGATCACATTGAGGCGGTGGAACAGATCCTCGCGGAACACACCTTCCTTGACGCGCTGCTCCAGGTTCTGGTGGGTGGCAGCGATCACGCGCACGTTGGCGCGCACCGCGCTGTGCCCCCCCACGCGGTAGAAATGGCCGTCGGACAGCACGCGCAGCAAACGCGTCTGGAGGTCAAACGGCATGTCGCCGATTTCGTCGAGAAACAACGTGCCGCCATCCGCTTGCTCAAAGCGGCCACGGCGCATGGTCTGCGCGCCGGTGAAGGCGCCGCGCTCGTGACCGAAGAGTTCGGACTCCAGCAGATCCTTGGGAATGGCGGCGGTGTTGATGGCCACGAACGGACCGGCCGCGCGCGGCGAGTGTTTGTGCAGCGCACGCGCCACCAGCTCTTTGCCCGAGCCCGACTCGCCCGTGATCAGCACCGTGACCTGGCTCTGGCTCAGGCGGCCGATGGCCCGAAACACGTCCTGCATGGCGGGCGCCTGACCGAGCATTTCGGGCGCGGCGGTCATGCGCTCTTCGGCCACCTCCTCGCGCTGGCTCTCCTCCACCGCGCGGCGGATCAGCTCCACCGCCTTGGGCAGATCGAAGGGCTTGGGCAGGTATTCGAAGGCACCGCCTTGAAAGGCCGACACGGCGCTGTCGAGGTCGGAGAAGGCCGTCATGATGATCACCGGCAGGCCGGGCAACATCTCCTTGACCTTCTCCAGCAGCTCCAGACCGGAGCCACCGGGCATGCGGATGTCGCTCACCAGGATCTGCGGGCCTTCGCTCTCGGGGGTGTCCGTCAGGGCCTTGAGCACATCCTGCGGGTTGGTGAAACTGCGCGTGGGCAGGTTCTCGCGCAGCAGCGCCTTTTCAAGCACGAAGCGGATCGATTGATCGTCGTCCACTATCCAGATCGGCTTCATGTGTTGGTCGTCCCTTCTTGTGGCGCAGCGCTCGGCGGTGGTTTGTCGGTTCTAGGGCAAGGGGATCAACAGTTTGAAGTCTGTGTATCCCGGCGCGCTCTCGCACTCGATCAAACCGTGGTGCTGCTGGACAAAGGTTTGCGCCAGCGTGAGCCCCAGGCCGGAGCCGCCATCGCGTCCCGACACGAGCGGGAAAAAGATGCGGTCCTTGATCGAGTCTGGAACGCCAGGCCCGTTGTCGATGACATGCAATTCCAATGCCAGCCGGTAACGCTGTTTGCCAAAGGTCACCTGCCGGCCCACGCGGGTCTTGAAGACGATTTGCGCGTCGCCCGCTGCGATGCGTTCGGCCAGCGCCTGCGCGGCGTTGTGCGCGATGTTGAGCACGGCCTGAATGAGCTGCTCGCGGTCGCCGCGGAATTCGGGGATGGAGGCGTCGTAGTCGCGCACGACGCGCAGGCCCTTGGGGAACTCGGCCAAGATCAACGAGCGCACGCGCTCGCAGACCTCATGAATGTTCACGTCGCCCACCACGTGCGGGCGGCGGTGTGGCGCGAGCAAGCGGTCCACCAGCGACTGCAGCCGGTCCGCCTCGTGAATGATGACCTGCGTGTATTCAATGAGCTCGCGCGAGTCCAGCTCCATCTGCAACAGCTGCGCCGCGCCACGAATGCCGCCCAACGGATTCTTGATTTCATGCGCGAGGTTGCGGATGAGTTCCTTGTTGGCCTGAGCCTGGTCGATCAGGCGCTCCTCGCGTTCCTGCCGGGCCTGCTGCTCCAGCGGCAGCAGCTCCACCACCACCTCGCCCTTGCTCTCGGTCTGCGCGACCACCACATGCACCGGCAAGGCCTCGTGGCTCACGCGTTTGAGCCAGGCGTCGTAACGCAGCGCGGCAAACTCGTTGCCGCGGGCGCCGCTGAGCGCGCTCTCCAGCAAGGCGGGCTCGGTGAAGCAGTCTTGAAACAAGGTGTTGGCAATGCTGCGCCGCGAGGTGCCCAGCGCATCTTCCAGCGCCGCGTTGGCGTAGAGCACATGGCCGTCGGCGTCGACCACGGCCACCAAGGTGGCCAGCATGTCCAGCGACTGGAAACGCCCTGGCGTGGCGGCGGGCCGCTTCGCGCCGCCTGGGCCCACCGTTTCCGAGGGCGCCCGACGTTTCATGAGGGAAGGGAGTGCGGTTTTTTTCAAGCCGCTCATCTTGCGGCACTGCCCGATGGCGTGGGCAGGCGACCCAGCTCCCGCTGCAGGCCGGCCACGTCGCTCTCGGCGCGCGCCACCGCGGCCTTGAGCTCGGCCACGCGGTCGAGGTAACGCTGGTAGTTGCGCGACTCGATGCCCTGCTTCTCGGGTTCGCCGTTGGCGTACTCCTTGCGCGCCTGCGCCAGCCGCTCTTCGGCCTTGCGCAGCTCGGACTCCAGGATCGCCTTGGCATCGCTGTCGCGCGCACGCTGGGCGGCGGGGTCGATGCGGTCGTTGCCACTGCGCGGCGTCGCGGCGGGCGTGCTGCGCGCTGCGGGCGCGGGCTTGGTGCCCTCGACGATGGTGATATTGCCGCCTTCCATGGGCGTGCAGTTGCGGCTCTTGGCCACCTGGGCGTTGTTGGTGTACTCGTTGCCGCAGCGGTAGATGCGCTCCTGCGCCTGCGCGGGCAAGCTGCACAACAGCACGGCGCCTGCGACGAGGCCGGGAACACAAGAGAAATGCAGGGGGGACATGGGCACGAGGTCTCCGTTGGGTCGACACGGCAGGACTGCGCCGTTCATCGCAAATCAGTATGACGGAAAACCCTTGGAAAAGTGCCGCCGCCGACCCCGTTCACAGGGCCAGATGTCGCTCCAAAACAAAAAGGGACGGCTCGCGCCGTCCCTCGTCTGCAAGCAAGCCCGGGCACGCCGGGCCCGACATCACAGGCTGTAGTACATGTCGAATTCCACGGGGTGCGGTGCCATGCGGAAACGTGTGACTTCGCCCATTTTCAGTTCGATGTAGGCATCGAGCATGGAATCGGTGAACACGCCACCCTTGGTCAGGAAGCTGCGGTCCTTGTCGAGGTACTCCAGCGCCTGGTCGAGGCTGTGGCACACGGTGGGCACCAACTTGTCCTCTTCCGGCGGCAGGTGGTACAGATCCTTGGTGGCGGCTTCGCCCGGGTGGATCTTGTTTTCCACGCCGTCCAGACCGGCCATCATCAGGGCCGAGAAGCACAGGTAGGGGTTGGCCGATGGATCGGGGAAACGCGCCTCGATGCGGCGGCCCTTGGGATTCGCCACGTACGGAATGCGGATCGAAGCCGAGCGGTTGCGGGCCGAGTAGGCCAGCTTCACCGGGGCTTCAAAGCCAGGCACCAGGCGCTTGTACGAGTTGGTGCCGGGGTTCGTGATGGCGTTGAGCGCGCGTGCGTGCTTGATGATGCCGCCGATGTAGTACAGGGCGAAATCGCTCAGGCCGGCGTAGCCGTCACCCGCGAACAGGTTCTTGCCGTCTTTCCAGATCGACTGGTGCACGTGCATGCCGGAACCGTTGTCACCAGCGTAAGGCTTGGGCATGAAGGTCGCGGTCTTGCCGTAGGCATTGGCCACGTTCCACACCACGTATTTCAGGACCTGCGTCCAGTCGGCGCGCTCAACCAGCGTGCTGAACTTGGTGCCGATTTCGTTCTGGCCAGCGCCCGCCACTTCGTGGTGGAACACCTCCACAGGGATGCCCAGCGATTCGAGGATCAGCGACATCTCGGCGCGCATGTCTTGCGTGCTGTCGACCGGGGGCACGGGGAAGTAGCCGCCCTTGACGGTGGGGCGGTGGCCGCGGTTGCCGCCTTCGAGCTTGGCGCCGCTGTTCCAGGGCGCTTCGTATTCCTCGATCTCGCACATCACGCGACCGGGTTCGTTGCTCCAGCGCACGCCGTCGAAGATGAAGAACTCGGGCTCTGGTCCGAAGTAGGCGGTGTCGCCCAGGCCGGAGGCCTTGAGGTAGGCCTCGGCGCGCTTGGCGATGGAACGCGGATCGCGGTCGTAGGCCTTGCCGTCACCCGGCTCGATCACGTCGCACTGCAGGAACAGCGTGGTCTCTTCAAAGAAGGGGTCGATGTTGGCGGTGTTGGCGTCGGGCATGAGCTGCATGTCCGAGGCTTCAATGCCTTTCCAGCCGGCCACCGACGAGCCGTCAAACGCATGGCCCGAGGTGACCTTGTCTTCGTCGAAGTGGGACACGGGCACGGTGACGTGCTGCTCTTTGCCCCGGGTGTCGGTGAAACGGAAGTCAACGAACTTGACGTCGTTGTCCTTCACCATCTGCATCACGTCTGCGACGGTCTTGGCCATCAAATACTCCTGTAGCTGGGTGAGTGGAAAGTAAAAATCGACTTGGGAATGAAGCAGTATCTGTGCCAAACACCACCCAGGTTCACCTGAACGGGGCAGCCCTCTTCAAACGCACGGCGATTATGGCGCAGGCCATGCGCCACAAAGGTTCACAAGCCAGCGCCGGCGGGTGGTTTTCAGGCCTCAACCAACCTGCGAAACCGACAGACGGGATCAATGCACTTAATTGGTGCAATCATCCTCTGGTGCACCACATTTGGGCAAACTAGCTTCGCACCATTTCAGGGCCCAGCACAGCGCCGCTTTGATGCAGCCCTGCGAGCAAGCCCGCGAAGGCCTCGCCGACGGCGTCCGCTGCGCCCTTGACGCCCAACTCGATGTGGCGCCCGTATTCCGGGTGGTCCACGCTGGGCAGACTGAACACCTTCACCGCAAAGTCTCGCTCGACCTGCTCCATCAGCGGCGTCAGGGCGGCTTCCATGGCACCCATCACGATCACGGAGCGCTCCAGCCAGCTGCCCCGGCGGTGCAGGTGGGCACAAGTGTGGTCGAGCACCCACTCGATCATGGGCCACGCCATCACGGGGAAGCCCGGCACGAAGTGCACCTGCCCCCCACCGCTGCCGATGCAGCTGAAGCCCGGAATCTTGTTGTACGGGTTCTGGATGATGCTGGCGCCCGCGGGGAACACGCCCATGTTGTAGCGGTGCACGTTGTCCGGGCGCTGTGGATCGAACACCTGGCCCTGCTCTGCCGCCACGTCGCGCATGCGCGACTCGATCAACAACTTCGCCTCGGGGTGCAGTTCAAGCTCCACCCCCAGCGCGGCGGCAGCGCACTGGCGGGTGTGGTCGTCGGGTGTGGCGCCGATACCGCCGCACGAAAAGACGATGCCGGGTTGTGCGAACGCATCCCGCAGGTTGGCGGTGATGCTCTGTCGGTTGTCACCCACGAAGCGCGCCCACGAAAGGGACATGCCCCGTGCGCTGAGCAGTTCGATGACCTTGGGCAGGTGCTTGTCCGCGCGTTTGCCCGAGAGGATCTCGTCGCCAATGATGATCAGGCCGATCGCAGTCGTCATGGGGTGCTCTCCGGTCCGTTCAACCGCTGGGGATCTTGCACGGCGTCGGCTGGGCGCAAGCGTGCCGGATCGGCATCCAGCACCTCCACCGGCACCACCGCGCGCATGCGCTGCAAGGCGGTCAGGGCGTAGTGGGCAAACCAGAGCGAAGCGAACGCAAACACCAGCGTGTAGATCCAGATGGCCAGCGGCACCAACAAAGGCGCCATGGCAATGAACATGGCACCCGATGCCCACAGCAGGCTCGGCGCGGCGCCGAGATAACCGCTGAGCACACCCATGAGCAGCAGACTGCCGCGGTGTTCTTTCAAGATGGCCGTGCGCTCGTCGCTGCTGGCATGCGCGGCCAGGGCGTCAAACGCAAAAACGCGGTAAGTGAGCCAGCCCCAGATCAGGGGCGGCAAGATCAGCACCAGGGGCGGCACCAGCCACAGCGGCATGGAAATCACAAGCGCCACCACGGCCAGCAACGTGGAGCCCAGCGACCACAGCACACTGATCACCAGCGAACCACCGTGCTTGCGCTCCAGGCCGGCAAAACGCCGCTGGCCCACCAGATCCACCATGGCGGGCGTCATGAACATCGCCACCAACAACAGGCACAGCAGCACGATCACCGGCGTAGCCAGCACCAGCACCAGCAGCGGCGCGAACACGCCGCGCAGGGCGCCCAGGCCGATCTGCTCCATCCAGGCCATCAAGGTTTCCACCAACTCAAACGACGCCATCCAGGCGCCCACCGAGGCCACAGCACCCTCCCAGAAAAAGTACCCCAGGCCGAACGACAGCACGACCATGAGGATCAGTGGGAGGAACGACAGCGCGATCACCCGCGGGTGAACACAGTAGGCGACCGCGCGCCAAAAGGAGTCGAACAGCAAAGTCATCGCACGAGAATACAGCCAATCTCCGGCCCCTATTGGGCTGCGGTCCGCGCTCCACTTAGCATCGGACACATGAACCGCATCGATATTTCAGGCGTGGGCATCGAGCTGACCCACCTGCCCGGCCCCAGTGATCGCGCACCCCTTGTGTTTTTGCATGAAGGGCTGGGCAGCGTTTCCATGTGGCGGCAGCGCGGACGGCTGTGGCCCGCCGAACTCTGCGCCGCCACCGACCGGGCTGGCTGGATGTTTTCACGGCGCGGCTACGGGCAGTCCGATCCCGTGGCGGACGTGCGAGGCCCGCCTCGGCGCAGCGGTGCCTGGCACATCGGCCGACACGAACCCGACTACATGCACCTGGAAGCCAACGAGGTGCTTCCCCAGTTGTTCGACCGGCTGGGCATCGCGAAACCCGTGTTGGTGGGGCATTCCGACGGCGCCACCATTGCCCTGCTGCACGCCATCAGGCACCCAGTGGCCGCCTGCATCGCCATGGCGCCGCATGTTTTTGTCGAAGCGGTCGCCCTGAACGCCATTGATCAGGCCCGACAACTTTTTGAAGCCGCGCCCGACGCCGCTGACGGCCTGCGACAACGGCTGGCGCGCCACCATCGGGACGTTGACAACGCGTTCTGGCAATGGAACGACGTCTGGCTCAGCGAAGCGTTCCGGTCTTTCGACATCCGCCAGGATCTCCACGCCATTGCCGCTCCTCTGCTGCTGGTGCAGGGGGTGGAGGACGAGTACGGGTCGATGGCACAGCTGGAAGCCATTCGCCGCGAAGTGCCACATGCCCTCAGCCTTGAACTGGCGTCCTGTGGGCACAGCCCCCACCGAGACCAGCCCGACCGGCTGTTGGCCGAAGTTAGCGGTTTTTTGGCCAACGTCGACTGAGTCTCACCGCGACCTACCGCCCACGCAGTATGTTCAAACGTACAGTCTGGGGGCAAACTTCCCCCCGATGGGGCTTGATGAATGACAAGCGCTGCCACATGATCGTTGACCAAGATCAGCGCTGTTGAAGCCAAAAGCCCGACCAGGACATCCCGGTGCCGGCCTGCTCCATACGCCTGATGGCGCCGCAATGAGCCGAATGCCGCGCGTGACCGCCATGCGCGGTGTGGTCCAAATGACCCATCGAGCGAAGAGCAAACCCCAAGAAATTCACACCTTCGTCGTGTATCGAGACCGAACTTCTCCCACGGCTGGCGCGAACTGCCTACACTTTGATACACATTGACCGATTGCACCCGATGCTCATGACCGACTGGACCAACCCATGGCTGCTTGCAGTGCTGGTACCCGCTTTGCTGGTGCTGGGCGCATGGCTGCACCACGCGTGGGCAGAGCGGCAAGCCCGGGAGCGGCGGCGCATTCCGAAGCACTGGCCGCTGAGCACCCGCGCCCTGGCCAACAGCGAAGAAGCGCGCGTCTGGCATTGGCTGGCCCGGGCTTTTTACGACCACCACGTGATGATCAAACTGCCGGTGACCCGCTTCACCCTGCCCCGGGACCGGGAGCAAGGCATGGAGTGGTACAAGCTGCTCGGCAGCGTGTATTGCACGTTCACCGTGTGCCGTTCCGACGGCCGGGTTCTGGGTTGTCTGGACGTTCCGGGCACCGCCGGCCTGCCCCGCAGCACGCGGGCCCTCAAACATTCGCTGCTCACCCAGTGCGGCCTGCCTTACTGGGTGGTGCGCTCCAACAGCCTGCCCACGGTGGCCGAAATTCGCGCCGAGTTCCTGGGTGAATCGGCGTTGAACCAGTCCATGCGCGAACGCGAAATGGAAGAGCGGGCCATCATTGCGGCCCAGGCCAATCTGCGCACCGTGCTCACCCGCCAGCGCAACACCCGCGCCAGCGACTTCGCCCCGCTCTCCACCTGGCCCAACAGCACCACCGGCGAGCCGCGCAGCGACTTCAATTCGCAGTGGCAGGAAAACTCGTTCCTGATGCCACTCGACAGCCGCAAAGGCGACTTGCTCTGAGCCTGCGGTCGCGCCGGCCTCAGCCCGGCGCTTTTTGCGTCAAAGAAGCCACCTCATCCTGCGTCAACCAGCGCCATTGACCGGGCGGGAGGTCTGGCGTGAGAAAAATCGAGCCCACCGAAGACCGGTGCAGCCCTTCCACCCGGTTGCCCACCGCCGCCACCATGCGCTTGACCTGGTGGTACTTGCCCTCGGTCAAGGTGAGCTTCAGGTGATGCTCCCCCTCGGCCGAACAGGCCTGCGCCTTCACCGGCTTGGGGTCATCGTCCAGCACCACACCGGCCAGCAACCTGCTGACCTGCTTTTCATCCAGCGGGTGTTTGACCTGCACCTCGTACACCTTGGGCACGTGGTGGCGCGGCGAGGTCAGCCGGTGGATGAACTTGCCGTCATCGGACATGAGCAGCAGCCCTGTGGTGTCCTGGTCCAGCCGGCCCACCGCCTGCACGCCCGCCGCCGCACCGCCACCCCGAGTTCGCAAGGGGCCCGGGAGCAAGGTGTAGACGCTGGGGTAGGTGCTCGGTTTTTGTGAACACTCGAAGCCCGCGGGTTTGTGGACCATGAGGTAGGCCCGCTCCTGGTAGGACCAGGTTTCGCCTTGAACCTCAAACACCAGCCCGTCCTCGGCAAAGCGGGCCGTGGGATCGAGGCAAACCGCCGGCGCGCCATTCATCACCACACGAACCAGGCCCTGCTGCACCAGCCCGCAACAGATACGGCGCGTGCCAAAGCCCTGGGAAAAAAGAATGTCCTGCAACTGCATCATGGTGAGTGGATTGTCGCCGCTCGCCTGGTGAGCTCCGGCCAGGTCAGGGACAATCGGTGGTTGCTCAAACCACTCCCCAGTCGCGTCGAATGAAAAACCGCATCAAGACCTGGCTGCCCAAGCCGGAGACCCTGCAGAACAACCGGTGGTTGCGCTGGATGGGCCCGGTTCTGAACCACCCCCGGCTCTGGCACTTCAGTCGCAAAGGCATTGCCCTCGGGCTGGCCCTGGGCATCTTTTTCGGCTTGCTGATTCCGGTGGCTCAAATTCCGTTTGCCGCAGCCATGGCGGTGGCGCTGCGGGCCAATGTGCCCATGGCGGTGGCGAGCACACTGGTCACCAACCCGGTGACTTTCGGGCCCGTGTACTACGGCGCATACCGCCTCGGCAAGGCGGTGCTGGGCGAAGAAGCGCCCACCGACAGGGAAATCGCGTCGGAGCTCCAGGCCACGCAAGAAGCACCCCCCGCGGTTGAGGGCCTGGGCAACCGCCTGCGCCACGGGCTCCATCAGCTGACCACGGTGGGCAAGCCCTTGGTGGTGGGTCTGGCCATCGTGGCGAGCCTGAGCGGTGTGGCGGTGTACTTTCTGGTGAGCGGCATCTGGATCTTGAGAACGCGGTGGCAGCGCAGCCAGCGGCTGCGGGCCAGGCGTTCGTGACCGTCGGGTGGGTCTGCAGCGTTCTGTGACGTCAGGTCACGCGAGGACGGCTCAACCCGCCAGCGGTCCTCCGGTCCAGGTGGGCATCTGCTCGCGCAAGATGCGCAGCGCTGGCGCCTCCTGCCGCCGCGCCAGGGTCACCAGCCCGAACCGCGCCGTGGCGTCCAGGTTGGGTGAAACCGGCAGGCGGACCAGATCGGCCGCCGCAGCGTTCACGGTGAGCACGATGGCGTTGCTGCGCCGGGCCAGCTCAACGATGCTGAGCGTCTCGTCACAGCGCAGGGTCACCATGTCGTCCGGGTTGGCCTGCGGCCCGTAGCGGGCAATCAGCATGCGCGCCACCTCGTCGCTCAGCGGGGTCGACGCCACCGGGTAGGCCATCACATCGTCCAGACTGACGGGGCCGCCCCGCTGCACCAGCGGATGCTCAGGCCGCACCAGGAACCCGGCCCCGAGTTCGAAGGCCAGCGACACCTGCAGCTCGGCCGAGGGCCGCATGTCGCGGATGTCGACCACCGCTGCGTCCAGTTTTTGTGCCCGCAGCGCGTCGAGCAACACCGCGGTGTTGCCGCGGGAAATGTGAAGCTGCAGCCGGGGGTGGTGTTCGGCCATGTGCAGCATCAGCGGTGTGCTCAGCAGCGCGCCCGGCCCCGAGCTCAGGCCCACACGCAATTGGCCGATCAGTCCGCCATGCAAGCCCTGCCCGGCCTGCTTCAGCGCTTCGGCATCGCTGACCAGGCGCCGCGCACGCGCCAGCGCCTCGCGGCCGAACGGGGTGAGGGCAATCCGGCGGCCAAGACGGTCAAACAAAGCCCCGCCGAGTTCGTCTTCCAGCGCCTGGATGCTGCGGGTGAGGGCGGGCTGGGTGAGAAACAGCGCGGCCGACGCCTGCACGAACGAACCCACATCTGCCAGCAAAACGAAGTGCCGAAGCTGGACCAGCGTCATGTCAAAACCCTCTTCAAAGTCATTGATCAATGCTCAGCAATGCATTGGACTTTAAAACAAGCCGTTCCTAACATGCAACAAAGTTCATGTACCCAATGTAGCAACGGCCTTGGAACGACTCAGCGATCAAGCGGTTCAGGAATTCGTCGCGCTGCGACGCGACATCCACCAGCACCCGGAACTGGCCTTCGACGAGCACCGCACCAGCGCACTCGTGGCGCAGAAGCTGGCGCATTGGGGTTTTGCGGTGACCACCGGTCTGGGCGGCACCGGCGTGGTGGGGCAGTTGCGCCGGGGTGATGCCAACCGCACGCTCGGCCTGCGCGCCGACATGGACGCCTTGCCCATTGTGGAAGCCACCGGCGCCGACTGGAGCAGCCACCACCACGGCGTGATGCACGCCTGCGGCCACGACGGCCACACCACCATGCTGCTGGCCGCCGCACACCACCTGGCCACGCAAGGCAACTTTGACGGCACGCTCAACCTGATCTTCCAGCCCGCAGAAGAAGGCGGTGGTGGTGCGCTGAAGATGATGGAAGACGGCCTGTTCGAGCGCTTCCCGTGCGACGCCATCTTTGCCATGCACAACATGCCCGGCTTTGCGCAGGGCCAGTTGGTGTTTCGCAGCGGCCCGACCATGGCCTCGTCCGACTACGCCACCGTCACCCTGCACGGCCAGGGCGGGCATGGCGCCATGCCGCACAAGGCCACCGACGTGGTGGTTGCTGCCGCCTCCCTCATCCTGGCGCTGCAAACCGTGGTCTCGCGCCATGTGGACCCGCTGCAGCCCGCCGTGGTGACGGTGGGCGCCGTGCACGCGGGCCAGGCCAACAACGTGATCCCGGCCTCGGCGCGCCTGGAACTCAGCGTGCGTGCGCTGGACCCGCAGGTGCGTTCGAGCGTGGAGCAACGCATTCGCGAACTGGTGCGCCTGCAAGCCGAGAGCTTCGGTGTGCGCGCCGAACTGGACTGGCGTCCCGGCTACGCCGTGCTGGTCAACGATGCGCAGCAAACCGCCCGCGCGCTGGCCGTGGCGCAGGCCCACTTTCCGCCACAACAGGTGGTGGCCCAGGGCCCCATGCTCACCGGCAGCGAAGACTTCGCCTTCATGCTCGAACGCGTGCCCGGCAGCTACCTCTTCATCGGCAACGGCACTGGCCAGGAGCCCGGCGCCTGCATGGTCCACAACCCGGCCTACGACTTCAACGACCACAACATCGCCACCGGCGCCGCGTACTGGATCGCACTGGTGAACGAACTGCTTTCCCCCACCCACCCCTGAACCCACCGGAGACATCCATGAACAGTCCCCTCAAGACCTTGCTGACCAGCGCCGCCATGGCACTGGCCGCCTTCAGCGGCGCAGCACTGGCGCAGACCTATCCTGCGCGCCCCGTGACGCTCATGGTTCCGTACCCGGCGGGCGGTTTGTCGGACGTGATCGCGCGCTCGGTCAACGTCACCCTGGGCAAACAGCTGGGCCAGCCGGTCGTCATTGAAAACCTGGGTGGGGCCAGCGGTTCCATCGCCGCACAGAAAGTGCTCAACGGCGCCAGCGACGGGTACACGGTGTTCCAGGGCTCGCCGAACGAACTCATCCTGGCGCCGCTGGCCATCGCGTCCATCAAGTTCAAGAGCGAAGACTTCCGCCTGGTGCAGATGATCGCCACCGCACAGATTGCGTTCCTTGCCCGCAAGGACTTCCCGGCCAGCAACGTCGACGAGTTTCTCGACCAGGCCCGCAAGGCCGCGCAGCAGGGCCGGCCGCTGACCTACGCCAGCGTCGGCCCCGGTTCGTTCTACCACCTGCTGGGTGAGCACCTGTCCAAGGTCACCGGCATCCCCATGGTCCACGTCCCCTACAAAGGCGCGGCACCGGCCGAGCAAGACCTGATGGCCAGCCAGGTGGACTTTTTCCTCGCGCCCTACGGCAAGAAGTACGACGAGATGCACAAGACCGGTCGCGTCAAGGTGCTGGCCATGCTCAACGGCGAGCGGCTGGACAACGTGAAGGGCTACCCCGCCATCACCGAGAGCACCCAACTCAAAAACTTCACCTTCAACATCTGGACCGGTTACTTCGTGAAGAAGGACACCCCCGAGCCCGTGGTGACCGCCCTGCACAAGGCCATCACCGAAACACTGGGCGACCCTGCCGTGCACCAGGCGCTGGAAGCCAACAGCCAGCTGCTGGCCAAGCCCCTGTCGCTGAAGGCCGTGGACCAGGCCTACGCCGACGGTGTTCAGCAGTTCAGGGCCATCGCGAAGTCGATCCAGCTGCAGGCACAATAAGCACTTCAAACACGTCGACCGGGAGAGACTGGCTTGCAGGACAAGCCGGCGCCGAAGGAGCAACCGCCCCGGAAACTCTCAGGCAAAAGGACCGGTCGACACGCTTTCACACTCTGAAGAGTGGCCGGGATTCGTCCCCCGGCCCACCGCAGGAGCAAGCCAGCGCCCCTTTCAAGACGGGGGCCGGTGAATCTCTCAGGTCACAAACAGAGGGGGTCATGGTCCGCACACGGTGTGCGGGTCGTGCCTCCCCTGTTTGACGACTTTGCAAAAGAGATTCCCATGGCACACCTCATCGTCATAGGCGGCGGTATCACCGGCGTCACCAGCGCTTACGTGCTGGCCCGTCAGGGTCACCAGGTCACCCTGATTGAAAAACACCGCTACGCGGGCATGGAAACCAGCCATGCCAACGGCGGCCAGCTGTCGGCTTCCAACGCCGAGGTCTGGACCCACCCGTCCACCCTGATCAAGGGGCTGAAGTGGATGCTCAAGGCCGACGCGCCGCTGCTGGTCAATCCCAAACCCAGCTGGCACAAGCTGAGCTGGTTCGCCGAGTTCGTGGCCTCCATCCCCAAGTACCGCAGCAACACCGTGGCCACCACACGCCTGGCCATCGCCGCCCGCGAGCACCTGTTTGGCTGGGCACAGGCCGAGGGCATCGACTTTGATCTGAAGCAGCAGGGCATCCTGCACATCTACCGCGACCGTGCCGGCTTTGAGCACGCGGGCGAAGTCTCCAAGCTGCTGGCCGAAGGCGGCCTGCCGCGCCGCGCCGTCACGCCCGACGAGATGCGCGCCATCGAACCCACGCTACAGGGCGACTTTTACGGGGGTTACTTCACCGAGAGCGACAGCACCGGCGACATCCACAAATTCACCCACGGCCTGAGCCACGCCTGCGCACGCATGGGCGTGACGCTCATGACCGGCCAGACGGTGGCACGCGTGCGCAGCAGCGGTCAGACGGCTCACGTCACGCTGGCCAGTGGAGAAGTCGTGAGCGCCGACGCTGTGGTGATCAGCGCAGGCGTTCACAGCCGCGCACTGGGCGCGCAACTCGGTGACCGGCTCAATGTTTACCCAGTCAAGGGGTACTCGATCACCGTGGCGCTCAACGACGAACAGAGCCAGGCTGCGGCTCCCCAGGTGAGCCTGCTCGACGACGAGACCAAGCTGGTCACCAGCCGCTTGGGCGTGGACCGATTCCGCGTGGCCGGCACAGCCGAATTCAACGGGTTCAACCTGGACATTCGCGCCGACCGCATTCGTCCACTGGTGAACTGGGTGAACCGGTGTTTCCCCGGCGTGAGCACGCGCCGCGTGGAGCCTTGGGCAGGCCTTCGGCCCATGATGCCCGACATGCTGCCCCGGGTGGGCGCAGGCCGGCTGGCCAACGTGTTCTACAACACGGGCCACGGCCACCTCGGCTGGACGCTCTCGGCCATCACGGCCCACCAGTTGGGAGAGCATGTGGCGCAATGGGAGCGAACACGTGCGACCGCCATGATGCCGCTGGCGGCAGGCGTGTGACCTGGGCTTTTGGGCGGGGGTGGCGGGGCAGCCTGTCTGCTCCCTTGCCTCTCTTTGAAGCCGCGGCAGTTGAACCAAAGAAAAAGGCCACCAGCACGTTGGTGCCGGTGGCCTTGATCGGGTGGTTTGGTGGAGCTGGGGGGATTTGAACCCCCGTCCGCAAGCCTTCTTCGAGCAGTTCTACATGTGTAGCCGTCTGATTTGGGTCTCGCCGCCCGAGTCGCGCAGTGGCACGCTAAACGGGAAGCCAGCATCCTTGAGTCTCACCCTGCGCCAAGGTGCCCGACGCAGAGCCAGCCGATGAAATTATCCTTGCAGCCGGGAGGTCTTGCGACCCCCTT
>JAJNQE010000016.1 GCA_021154985.1 Hydrogenophaga sp. | reverse complement strand
GCTGTTGACGCGCAGGCCCGAAGACAGGCGCTGCATGGACGTGGCCAACGAGGCGGCCGAGCTGCTCAGGTTGCGCTGAGCGTTCATCGACATCGTGTTCGTGTTGATGGTGGTCATAACTAACTCCTGTAAATGGACTTTGAAAGTGATCCCGCGTTACCGGAGCCAGCGGCCTGCTCTGCAGGGGGTGTGCTGGATACCGATGGCTGGTTCGACCCCTTCGGGTCTCCACCGTCAAAACTCGCCGCCTTCACTGGCCGGACGACGAACCCATTTGCAGTTCGTTGAGTTGATTTCGGTGATAGCTGTGAATTCTTGAGGGTTTGGGGCAAGCCGAGCGTCGGAAAAGAAGGAGCGTTTGCTGCTTGTTCCTTCCTTTGCCGCGCAGCCCGCTGATCCATGCCCGCACAGGCAGGACCGTTTTGAGAACCAAAGACGTAGGTGTTTGGATGACGTGCAGGTGGTGGATTCCTGACGCTCGGTACAGCCGTTTACCGATTCAAGTTTTTTTACCCCTCGACACAATTACACACATCGGGTCAGGAGTTGTAAGCAAGTCGCCAACAACGCTGACCCCCACACCGAAGGAACACATCATGGACAGCGAACAACTCCTGGCAGAAATCCGCGAAGCCAATCTGACCTACCTGATGCTGGCTCAGAACCTGATCCGCAAGGACCGTGCAGAAGCGCTGTTCCGCCTCGGCCTGACCGAAGAAGCTGCCGACCTGCTGGGCATGCTGTCCACCGCGCAGTTGCTCAAGATCGCCTCTTCCAACATGCTGCTGTGCCGCTTCCGTGTGGACGACGACCTGGTGTGGAACCTGCTGACCAGCCACAACGTGAAGAAGGTGGACAACGCCACCACCACGCAACTGCACGCCAGCATCCTCATGGCCGGGAAATTTGCTGAATCGATGGCTGCGCACTGATCGATTCAGCGGGACACCCCCGCGCCGCCTTCGGCGTCACCCCCTCTAGGGGGCGGTGCCTGCGGTCTGGCAAAGCCAGTCCCGCGGCACCCCTGGCGAAGACACGCTTTTCTCATATTTCTGGAGTTCACCATGGCCGTCGGCAAAAGCATCCTCAACGAGTCCCGCGACATCGAACGTGCGGTCTCCCTGATCCAGCTCGGTGCCCGCCTGCAGGTGCTGGAGTACGAAACTTCGCTGTCGTACGAGCGCCTGTTGCGCCTCTACAAGGAAGTGGCGGGCAAGAGCCCCTCGAAAGGCCAGTTGCCTTTCTCCACCGACTGGTTCTTGACATGGCAGCCCAACATCCACGCCTCGCTGTTCCTCAACATCCACGAGTACCTGAGCAAGAGCAGCGAACTCGAAGAGATCGACACGGTGATCAAGGCCTTCCGCCTGTACAACGACCAGATGACGGCCAGCTCGATCGAGCCCATCCTCTCGGTCACCCGCGCCTGGCGCCTGGTGAAGTTCGTTGACAACGGCATGTTGACCCTGACCAAGTGCACTTGCTGCGGTGGCCACTTCGTGACCGAGCCTTATGAGAATCGCCACTTTGTGTGCGGCCTGTGCCAGCCACCGGCGCGTGCCGGCAAAGGCGCCGCTTCGGGTGGTTTGCGTCTGCATTGATCAGAGCGTTCTTCAAAACTTGAAATGGACCCCGATGCGGGTCCATTTCGCGTTTATGGGTCCCTTCAATCGCACCTAGAGTTGGTCGATAGAAAAGGCATTCCCCCCAAAGTCACGCGCGCTCGTGTGTCGCGTCCTCTTTCAGGTCCAAGAACATGTTCGTCATCATCGGTTTCATCGTCTCGATGCTTTGCATCTTCGGCGTCTACATCTTTCACGGTGGCAACATCGCGGTGGTGCTCAAGGCCTTGCCGTTCGAGATGACGACCATTCTGGGCGCGGCCATCGGTGCTTTTCTCATCAACAACCAGATGAAGGTGATCAAGGCCTCGGTCAAGGGGCTGGCGGGATGCTTCAAGGGCAGCCGTTACACCAAGGCGCGCTACATGGAGTTGATGGCGCTGCAATACGACCTGCTGCAAAAGGCCCGCAAGGAAGGCCTGATGGCAATCGAGCAGGACGTGGAGAACCCGCACGAATCGGCGGTGTTCAAGAAGTACCCCACCATCGCCGCCGACCACCACGTGGTCGAGTTCATCACCGACTACCTGCGCATGATGGTCTCGGGCAACCTGAACGCGCACGAGATCGAGTCCCTCATGGACAGCGAGATCGAAACCCACCATCAGGAAGCGCACGCGCCGGTGGCCGCCGTGGGCCGCCTGGCGGGCGGCTTGCCGGCCTTCGGCATCGTGGCCGCCGTGCTGGGTGTGGTGAACACCATGGGCTCGGTGGGCCAGCCGCCAGCGGTGCTGGGCGGCATGATCGCCTCCGCCCTGGTCGGCACCTTCCTCGGCATCTTGCTGGCCTACGGTGTGTTCGAGCCGCTCGGTGGCCTGATGGACCAGAAGGTGGAGGAGGGCAGCAAGGAATTCCAGTGCATCAAGACCACGCTGCTGGCCAGCATGCAGGGCTACGCGCCGGCCACCGCCATCGAGTTCGGTCGCAAGGTGCTGCTGTCGGATGTGCGCCCGACCTTCAACGAGCTCGAAGCGCATGTAAAGGGCAAAAAGTGAAGACGCTGACCTACAGTCGCATCGCTTCCTGCGACACACAACGAACGAAGAAGCCCAAGCCAAGGGCATCGCGGAACCGGCTTTGCCGGGCCGCAGATGCCGCCCCCTTGAGGGGGTCGCGCGCAGCGCGGCGGGGGGGAGTCTGATATGGCGGACGGCAAGAAACTCCAACCGATCATCATCAAGCGCATCAAGAAGAGCGGCCACGCCGCTCACGGCGGTGCGTGGAAGATCGCCTACGCCGACTTCGTGACGGCCATGATGGCCTTCTTTCTGCTCATGTGGCTGTTGGGCTCCACCGCCAAGGGCGAGCTCGACGGCATTGCCAGCTACTTCCAGTCGCCGGTGAAGGTGTCGCTCATGGGCGGGCCGGGCACCGGCAACAGCAGCAGCATCCTGCCCGGTGGCGGGCGCGATCTGAGCAAGTCGTTCGGGCAGATGGACAGCGGTGAGGCCGAACGCGCCGCCAAGGTGATGGGCGCGCAGATGGCCCAGCAAGCCAAGGCCCGCCAGGAGGCCGCGCGCCTGGACGCGCTGGAGCAAAAGATCGCCGAGCTGATCAAGAGCAACCCCGCGCTGGCGGAGTTCGGCAACCAGATCCAGCTGGAGAAAACCACCGACGGTCTGCACATCCAGATCGTGGACCAGCAGAACCGCCCGATGTTCGACACCGGCAGCTCGCTGGTGAAGCCCTACATGCGCGACATCCTGCGCGAAATCGGCAAGGCGCTGGGCGATGTGGAGAACCGCATTGCGCTCGCCGGCCACACCGACGCCACGCCCTACGGCAGCGGCGAGCGCGGCTACAGCAACTGGGAGCTCTCGGCCGACCGGGCCAACGCCTCGCGCCGCGAGCTGGTCTCGGGTGGTTTGCCCGATGACAAGCTGCGCCGCGTGGAAGGCCTGGCCTCCAGCCGTTTGCTGAGACCCGAAGCGCCCACCGATCCAATCAACCGGCGCATCAGCATCGTGGTGATGACGCAGGCGGCCGAAGAGCGCATGACCCCCGGCTCGTTGCCCGTGGTGGCGCCCACACCCGCTCCGGCGCTGGCCCCTGCGGTTGTCGAAACATCCAGCGCACCCGCGCTTCAGATTCCCGCCGAAGTGACGAAAACAACCTCAGGGAGCGGTGGCTGACAGGCCGCCAGCTCCACCCCGACCGACCCACCTGCCCTCGGAGGCTTGCATGTCCACCCCGCTGAAATTCCTGATCGTCGACGACTTCTCCACCATGCGCCGCATCGTGCGCAACCTGCTCAAAGAGATTGGCCACACCGACGCGGACGAGGCTGAAGACGGTGCCATTGCGCTGGCCAAGCTGCGCAACGGCGCGTTCAACTTCGTGGTGTCCGACATCAACATGCCCAACATGAACGGCTTCGAGCTGCTCGCCGAGATCAAGAAGGACGAGAAGCTCAAGCACCTGCCGGTGCTCATGGTCACGGCCGAAGCCCGCAAGGAAGACATCGTGCTCGCGGCCCAGAGCGGCGCAGCGGGCTACATCGTCAAACCTTTCACCAAGGCGACGCTGGAAGACAAGCTGGCGAACATCTTCAAGAAGCTCGGCATCTAAAGGACCGCTGCCATGAACCAAGATGAAGCAGCAAAAGCCGGCCATCCGCAAATGTTCCAGCAACTGGGCTCGATCACGCGCCAGTTGCACGACGCGCTGAAAGAGCTGGGCTACACCGACAAGCTCAAGGGCACGGTCGACCAGTTGCCCGATGCCCAGAGCCGCCTGTCCTACATTGCCCGCCTCACCGGCGAAGCGGCCGACAAGGTCCTCAACCACGTCGAACTCGGCAAGACCGAGCAAGGCCTGATCGCCGAGCGAGGCCGTCAACTGGCCGACACCATCTCCCGCGTGCCCGCGCTGGCCAAGGCCATGCCCGAGCTGATGGAGTGGACGAACGACATCGTCAAGACCAGCGAGCAGACCGACGCCCGCCTGACCGACATCATGATGGCGCAGGACTTCCACGACCTCACCGGCCAGGTGATTGCCCGCGTGGTGCAACTGGCCGGCACGATTGAAGAACAGCTGTTGGGCCTGCTGCTGCAGTCGGCCCCCTCGGGCCAGCCCGGCCAGGACCACGCCTACGAACTGGCGGGCCCGGTGGTGGACGGCGAAGGCCGAACCGATGTGGTCAACGACCAGCAGCAGGTGGACGACCTGTTGGCATCACTTGGTTTCTGACCCGATAGCGCACGCAAGCCCACCCACCCTGCAAGCTCGGGACGGCCGGGCGTGCTGCGCAGCGAAATAAAGGAGGAGGGGCCAAAGGCCCCGGGGGACATTCGCGGAGCATCGCGCCCGGCCGTCCCGAGCCCGACGCGATGCCCCGGAGCAGCGCGCCCAAACGCGTCGAGCCGCAGCAGCGCTGAAGAGAAAAGCACCCCTTCCCAGCGTCTTATTCCCCTTTAGTTTTCCGCAGCGGATTCCAGAATCGGATTCACCGATCACGTGAACCCGCACCATGGAATCTTCCAGTCAGGACAAGAACCTACCCGCCACCGCGCAGCGCCTGAAAAAGGCCCGCACGGACGGCCAGGTGCCGCGTTCCAAGGACCTGTCCAACCTCATGGTGCTGGGCGGCGGCTCACTCATCCTGCTGGCACTCGCCCCCACTGGTTTCGAAAAACTGCGCACCACGCTGCAGAGCCAGCTGCGTTTTGACAACGCGTCGCTGCAACAACCCGGCCAGATGCTGCAGCGCCTGGTGGACGGGTTCTTGCAGGGCCTCATGATGTATTTGCCGTTGGGCTTGCTGGTGCTGGCAGCGGCCATCGCCGCCACCGTGGCCGCCGGCAGCTACGCGCTCAGCACCAAGCCGCTGGTGCCCGACCTCGGCCGTCTGAACCCGCTCAAGGGCATTGGTCGGTTGTTCTCCAAACAGCAGCTGGTCGACACCGGAAAGCTCCTCTTCATCACCCTGGTGGTGTTCGTCGTGGCCTGGCAGTTCATGAAGTCACACACCGAACAATTTGCCACGCTGGTCATGCAGCCGCTGGAGTCCGGCATCGGGCAACTGGGCAGCTGGATGGTCTCCGGCGTGGGCTTGCTGCTGCTGGTGGTCGGCTTCTTCGCGCTCATCGACGTGCCGATGCAGAAGTTCCTGCACGGCCAGCAGCTCAAGATGTCCCACCAGGAGGTGAAGCAGGAGCACAAGGAGGCCGAGGGCGATCCACACGTGAAAGCCCAGCGGCGCCAGCGCCAGCGCGAGATGGCCCAGCGCAACAGCGTGGGCGCCGTGCCCAAGGCCGACCTGGTGGTGATGAACCCCACCCACTACGCGGTGGCCATCCGTTACGACGAAACCTCCATGAACGCCCCGCGCGTGGTGGCCAAGGGCGCCGATCTGGTCGCCATGAAGATCCGCGACGTGGCCAAGGCGCACAAGGTGCCAGTGCTGCAGTCGCCCATGCTGGCGCGTGCGCTCTACGCCCACGCCGAGCTCGACGGCGAAGTGCCCTCGGCCCTCTACACCGCCGTGGCCCAGGTGCTGGCCTACGTCTACCAGCTCAAGGCCGCCCTCAAGGGCCAGGGCGTCATGCCTGGCGAGATGCCCACCCCTGTGGTGCCGCCCGAGCTCGATCCGCATTTCAAGAAAACCGCTCCGGAGTCCTCTGAATGAACGCACTCGCGCCGCTGCAGCAATGGATGAACCGCAACGCGGCCTGGGCCGGTGGCCTGGCCGCGCCCATGCTGGTGATCACCATCCTCTCGATGATGGTGTTGCCGCTGCCGCCCTGGCTGCTGGACACCTTCTTCACGCTCAACATCGCGCTGGCGCTGGTGGTGATGATGGTGGCGTCCTACATGAAGCGGCCGCTGGACTTTTCGGTGTTTCCCACC
This sequence comes from Hydrogenophaga sp., assembly GCA_021154985.1. Lineage (GTDB taxonomy): Bacteria > Pseudomonadota > Gammaproteobacteria > Burkholderiales > Burkholderiaceae_C > Hydrogenophaga. The sequence continues at coordinate 37,268 of JAJNQE010000016.1, read as the reverse complement.
GTGCTGCTGCTCACCACGCTGCTGCGTCTGTCGCTCAACGTGGCGTCCACCCGTGTGGTGCTGATGGAAGGCCACACCGGGCCTGGCGCGGCCGGCGCGGTGATCGAGGCCTTTGGCCACTTCCTGATCGGCGGCAACTTCGCGGTCGGTTTTGTGGTGTTCGTGATCCTGGTGGTGATCAACTTCATCGTGATCACCAAGGGCTCGGAGCGCATTGCCGAGGTGTCCGCCCGCTTCACGCTGGACGCCATGCCCGGCAAACAGATGGCGATCGATGCCGACCTGAACGCCGGCCTGATCGACGAAAAGCAGGCCAAGAAACGGCGCCAGGAAGTGGGCGACGAGGCCGAGTTCTTCGGCTCCATGGACGGTGCGTCCAAGTTCGTGCGCGGCGACGCCATCGCCGGCATCCTGATCCTGATCATCAACATCATCGGCGGCTTCGCCGTGGGTGTGATGCAGCACAGCCTCTCGGCCAGTGAGGCGGCGAGCACCTACATCTTGCTGGCGGTGGGCGACGCGCTGGTGGCGCAGATCCCGTCGCTGCTGATCTCGGTGGCTGCGGCCATGGTGGTCTCGCGCGTGGGCAAGGACGAAGACCTGGGCGGCCAGGTGATGCAGCAGATGTTCATCTCCGCCAAGGTCATGGGCATCGTGGCCGCCGTCATGTTTTTGCTCGGTGTCGTGCCGGGCATGCCGCACACGGTGTTCCTGAGCTTTGCGGCCATCTTCGGCGCGCTGGCCTGGTGGCGCACCCGGGTGGACGCCCGCCCCGTGGCCGAGCCCGAGGCGCCAGCCGTGCAGAGCGATGGCGAAGCCACCTGGGACGACCTGCAGCCGGTGGACCTGCTGGGCCTGGAACTGGGTTACCGCCTGATCGCCATGGTCGACAAGACCCGCCAGGGCGACCTGCTGACCCGCATCAAGGGCGTGCGCAAGAAGTTCGCGCAGGAAGTGGGCTTTCTGCCGCCCGCGGTGCACGTGCGCGACAACCTGGAGCTGCGCCCCAGCGCCTACCGCATCACGCTGCGCGGCGTGGTGGTGGGCGAGGGCGAGGTGTTCCCCGGCATGTTCCTGGCCATCGATCCGGGTGGCATCGGCACCCCGCTGATCGGCACCCCGACCACCGACCCGGCGTTTGGTTTGCCCGCGCACTGGATCGAAGAAAAGCAACGTGAAAACGCGCAGATGGCCGGTTTTACCGTGGTTGATTCCGAGACTGTGCTGGCCACGCATCTTTCACACTTGATGCAAGTCCAGGCAGCCAGGTTGCTGAGCCGGACGGAGACCCAGGACCTGGTGGAACACGTCACCAAGCTGGCCCCCAAATTGATCGAAGAAGTCGTGCCCAAGATGATCTCTGTCGCTTCCTTCCAGAAAGTGCTGCAGCTGCTGCTGGAAGAGTCGGTGCACGTGCGCGACATCCGCACCATCATCGAAGCGATCGCCGAACACGCCACCGCCACCACCGACCCGACCGAGCTGGCCCGCCGCGTGCGCATGGCGCTGGCGCCGGCCATCGTGCAGCAGATCTACGGCCCGGTGAAAGAGTTGGAAGTCATTGCCATCGAGCCTGGCCTGGAGCGCCGGCTGAGGCAAGCCCTCAGCGGCGCGGCCAACGGCGCACTCGACCCCGGTGTGGCCGACATGCTGAGCAAATCGGCCACCGACATCGCCAACAAGCAGGAAGAAAAAGGCGTGCCCGCCTGCCTGCTGGTGCCCGACGCCATCCGCAACGCCATGGCCCGCCTGCTGCGCCGCGCCGCGCCGCGCCTGCAGGTGCTGGCGCACAGCGAAATTCCTGAAACCCATCTGATCCGCATCGGCCCGATTCTTGGAGAACTCGCATGAACATCCAGCGCTTTACCGCCCCCACTTCCCGCGAAGCCATGGCCAAGGCCCGCATGGCCTTTGGCGACAGCGCCGTCATCCTCTCGACCCGCTCCACCAGCGAAGGTTTCGAGGTGATGGCCGCGGCCGAGGAGAGCCTGGCCCCGTTGTCCGGCAACGCCGCGCCAGCGCCGATGACCAACCGGGCGGCCGCTGCCTCCACCTCGTTTGCGGCGCGGGCCAAAGCCACCCCGGCCGCCAGTGCCACGCTGGCCCAGCCCGAGTCGGTGGAAGGTGACACCGAAGCGCTGGCCATGAGCACGCTGTCGTTCCAGGAATACGTGCGCGAGCGCATGCTGCGCAAGCGCCGCGAGTCGCTGCAGGACACCGCTCCTGCCGAGCAGCCGGCACCCCAGCGCAGCGCCCCGGTGCAGGCCGCACCGGTTCAGGCAGCCCCCATGCCCATGCCCATGCCCGCGGCCGAGCCCATCGTGGTGCCGGTGCAGCGCTTCAACCAGCCTGCCCAGGCCACCTTTGGCAGTCGCCTGGGCCAGCCGGCCATCCGCACCCGCGAAGAAGAACCCGCCTGGGAAGACTCGCAGCCGTCGGTGCGGTTTGCGAGCAACGACGACAGCCGCATGGCGGTGGAGCTCTCCGCGCTGAAAGACATGATCGAAGAGCGCTTCAACACGCTGGCCTGGCTCGGTTCGTCCAAGCAGAACCCGATCCAGTCCAACCTGATGCTCAAGATGATCCGCGCCGGCTACTCGCCCGCCATGGCCCGCGCCGTGCTGGATCGCGTGCCCACCGACGCCGGTGCGCCCGAAGCCTTCCGCTGGCTCATGGACGTGATCACCCGCAACCTCAAGGTCAGTGCCTCCACGGCGGGCCTGTGCGACGAAGGTGGTGTGGTCTCGCTGATCGGCGCCACCGGGGTCGGCAAGACCACCACCGCCGCCAAGCTGGCCGCCCAGTGCGTCAAGCAATACGGCGCCGCCAGCGTGGGCATGATCACGCTCGACACCTACCGCGTCTCGGGCTACGAACAGCTGCGCGCCTACGGCCGCATGCTCGGCGTGGTGGCCCACCTGGCGCACGACCGCGCTGCGCTCAAGGACCTGCTCAACCTGCTCTCGGGCAAGCGCCTGGTGATCATCGACACCGCTGGCCTGGGCCAGCGCGACCAGCGCATCCAGGACATGCTTGACGTGCTGGACATGCCCAAGGTCAAGAAGACGCTGGTGCTCAACGCAGGCTCGCACGGCGACACGCTCGACGAGACCCTGACCTCCTTCAAGGCCAGCGCGCTGCACGGTGTGGTGCTCTCCAAGGTGGACGAGGCTGTGAAGCTCGGCCCGGCGCTGGACGCACTCATCCGCCACCAGGTGACGCTGCGCGGCGTGGCCAACGGCCAGCGTGTGCCCGAGGACTGGCAGAACCCCGACGCCCAGGCGCTGGTGCGCATGTCCATGGGCACGGCCGGCAAGTCGGCCTACGACCCGGTGGCCACCGACATGGGCTTCTACTTCGCCCCCACCAACACGCGCAGCGTGAACCTGGGGTCCTCACATGTTTGAACACGGCTTCGACCAGGCCGCCGGCTTGCGCGGCGAGAGCCGCAGCGGCGGCGCAAGCCTGTTGCCTGTGGCCAGCCCTGCGCAGCCCGCGCGCGGCCACGAGTGGCTCTACATGCTGGCCGGCTGCCTGGCCAACCAGGGGCGCTCGGTGGTCATCGTCGACGGAACCGCTGTGGAGTCCGGCAGCAGCCAGCGCCAGAGCGGCAGCCACCTGGGCCTGCTGCGCGCGCTGCAAGACCCGTCCATCGGAAACCTCGAACACCCCAACGACCTGGCCGACTGGCTGGTGATGCCCGGCGCGCGTGGCCTGCAGGCCTTGCAGGAGACCGCGCAGGTCGCAGGCGCATCGGCGGCGCTCTCGCGCTTGCTGGCGCCGTTCGCCCCGGGCGTGATCGTGCTGCTGTTTGCGCCTGCCTTCGGGCTGGCCAGCCTGCTGCCCGGCCTGAACGCCCGTGCCATGGTGCCGGTGATCGAGCAGCCACAAGCCAGCATCGATGCCTACGGCGCCGTGAAGCTGCTGCACACCGCGGGCCTCGCGCCCGTGCTGGCGCCGCTGGCCGCTGGTGGCGCGCAGGTGCTGCAGCCGCTGGTGGCGTCGGTCACCGACTGCGCCGCCCGGCACCTGGGCCTGGCGCTGGAGAGCTGGCCTGCCCACACCTGGGGGCACCGCGCCCAGGCCTGCGCCATCACCGCGATGACCGAGACCGGCCTCAATGGCTACCCAGGCCTGGCCCGTGTGGCCCCGACGACACCCCTCTGGAGCTGAAGATGTACACCGCCAAAGGCACGCTCAACCGCGACGACCAGCTGAAGAAATACAGCCCGCTGGTGCGCCGGCTGGCCCATCACATGATCGCCAAGCTGCCACCGAGCGTGGAGCTCGACGACCTGATCCAGGTCGGCATGATCGGCCTGACCGAAGCCAGTGCGCGTTTCGAGCCCACGCAGGGCGTGCAGTTCGAGACCTTCGCCAGCCAGCGCATTCGCGGCGCCATGATCGACGAGCTGCGCGAAGGCGACTGGATGTCGCGTGGTTCGCGCAAGAGCCAGAAAGACATTGAACAGGCCGTGAGCCGCCTGCAGCAAAAGCTGCAGCGCGTGCCCAAAGAGTCCGAGATCGCCGCCGAACTGGGCATGGAACTCGCCGACTACCAGCACCTGCTGGCCAAGGTGCGCGGCACCCAGCTGGTGTACCTGGAAGACATCAGCGGCAACAGCGACGACGAAGATGGATTTTTGGATCGCCACATGGGCGACAGCGAGGCCGACCCCTCAGCCAAGCTGCAGGACCACCGCATGCGCACCGCGCTGGTGGCCGCCATCAACGTGCTGCCCGAGCGCGAGCAGCAGATCATGTCGATGTACTACGAACACGACATGAACCTGAAGGAAATCGCCGCTGTGCTGGGCGTGACCGAATCGCGCATCTGCCAGCTGCACAGCCAGTCGATCGCGCGGCTTCGCTCGAAACTGCGCGAGCACTGAAGGCGCTTCGCGCTTGTTGGAGCGCATTGGAGCGACCAGGCAATACCGCAGGTGCAGTAGCCGTTGGCGCGTGGCAACGGCCATTGGTGCCCGGGGCGCAGCGTGGCTAGCATCGTCGGCGGTTCTTCCACCCCGACGCCCATGCACCATGACCCAACCGAAACAACCCAGCCTCCCAAGCCCCATTTTTGATGCGCTCGATGAAGCCCTCGGCGAAGACGGTGCCGACGACGACACCGATGACCTGCAGCGCGACGTGATCCACGCCATCTGGTACGGGTTCGACGCTCCAGAGGCTGTCCAGGCCCTGATTGACGAGCACATCGAACAGGGCCTGGAGTTCGATGTGGACAAGGTCAAGGCCACGCTCGAGAGGGAATTCGCCAAAAAACGCTCGGCCGAGGCGCAGTGGCCGGCCATCACCGATGTCGACAAGCTGGAGCGCGCCTTCCTCCGACTGCACGATCAGGGCATTTGCGCCTTGCATTCCGCTGGCGACACCCAGGAGCAGGGCATTGAAGCGGTGGCGGACGTGATCACAGACGACGACACGCCCGAGGACAAATACCACGGCTATGTGTTCTACAGCACCCAGGACCTGGAGGGGGCGCTCGACAACGAAGGACTGCTGTTGGCCCACGGCCATGTTGACCGCAGCGAAGCGCAGGAGGCGCAGCGTGTTGCCGTGGCTCAAACCATCTGCGACGTCCTGAAGCTGGAAGGTTTTGAGGTCGACTGGAACGGTTCGACGAACCGCCGCATCCACCTGCCCACCTTTCGGTGGCAGCGACGCTCACCGGTCTGAGCGCCGAGACCTCCCACGACCAACCAGCCTTGGGCGTTTTTCACGCCCCGCAGCTTTGCCGGCGTGGGTTGGGCTCTGGCCCGCGCCATGCATGTGTTGTCGCCGATTGGGGTGATCGGCGGGATGCCCGGGCCGTGGGCCCCTCACCAGCTCCCGCTGTTCGCCATGTCCACCCAGGGCTGGGCCGGGGGCAGGGCGTCGCCTTTTTGCAGCAGCTCGATCGAGATGTTGTCGGGCGAGCGCACGAAGGCCATGTGACCGTCGCGCGGGGGGCGCAGGATGGCCACGCCGTGGGCCTGCAAACGTTCGCAGGTGGCGTAGATGTCGTCCACCAGGTAGGCCAGATGGCCAAAATTGCGACCACCCGTGTAGGTCTCGGGGTCCCAGTTGTGCGTGAGTTCGATCTGTGCACTGTGGTCGCCGGGCGCGGCAAGGAAGGCGAGTGTGAAGCGGCCTTGCGGCACTTCGCGGATGCGAACCACCTCCAGGCCCAACGCGTCGCGGTAAAACTTCAGGGAGGCTTCGAGGTCGGTCACGCGGACCATGGTGTGCAGGTATTTCATGGCCTTGATTGGACCTGTGTTGCAAAACCTTGTCAGCTTCCGGCTTTTCGGTGCCGCAGCAGGTCGTCCACCGTGGGTACCAGCGCCAGCACGGCCAGCAGCAGCGCCAGTGGCACGGTGAAGCCGTAACCCACTTGTTTGAACCCGTAGGCGCCCGCGATGCCACCGATGGTGAAGCACGCCAGCAGCCCGCCCAGCACCGCCATGCGTTGGCGATCGGCGCGCACCTTCAGGGGGTGTTCGGGGTTGCGGTTCCAGTAGACGAGTTTGCCCAGCTCGATGCCCAGGTCGGTCACGATGCCGGTCATGTGGGTGGTGCGGATCACCGCGCTGGAGAGCTTGGTGGCAATGGCGTTCTGCAGGCCCATGATGAAACACAGCAGCACGACGGTGAAGGGAACCAGCAGCCCCTCGAATGTGGACAGCTGCGCGCCCAGCAGGCCGAAACACAGGATGAGCCCCGCCTCCAGCAGCAGGGGCAGGGCGTATTCGCTGGCGAGTTGGCGGCGCCTTGCAAAGTTGACCATGATGGCGCAGCACATCGCGCCGAGCAAAAAGGACAACACGCCCACGGCCGCATCCACCACCAGCCCGAGCTGACCGAGCGCGAGGTTGTCGGCCAGCGAGGACACCATGCCGGTGACGTGCGAGGTGTACTGCTTCACCGCGAGAAAGCCCCCGGCGTTGATGGCACCGGCCACAAAGGCCAGCACAAAACCCAGTTCGCGGTTGGATTCGGCGGTGCGCTGGGTGCCGATGAGGTAGCGGGCGTAGTTGGCGGGCATGGTGCGACGTTACACCCGCACCAGCGCTGATTGCTCAGTGCCCCAGCAGGTTGTGCCGCACGTGCAGCAAGTGATCGAGCGTGCCGGCCTTCGCACGGGCGGCGTCGCGGTCGCGCAAGGCGTCCACCAACTGGCGGTGTTCGCGCTGGTAGGCCAGGCGGCGCTCCGGCGTGACGCTTTTCTTTTTCAGCTGGCCCCAGTCGCCCTGGGCGCGCACCTGCTTCATGAGCTTGAACACGCTGGAGACAAAGCTGTTGTGCGCCGCGTCGGCGATCGCTTCGTGCAGTTCACCGTCCCAGTGCTCGAATTCTTCCAGGCTGGCCGCGCGCTCGGCGCTGGTGCAGCAGGCCAGCATGCGCGCGAAATCGGCGGCGGTGGCGTTGCGCACCACCAGGTCGATGATGGCCGGCTCCAGGGCCAGGCGGGCTTCCATGAGTTCGGCCGGGCTGGTGTGCTGCGCAGAGTCCTGCCGGATCTGGCGGTCCAGGCTGGAGCCGGCCTGCTGCGCCACAAAGGTGCCGCTGCCCACCGTCTGCTCGATCAGACCTTGCTGCTTCAGATCGGACAGTGCCCGGCGCACGGTGGTGCGGCTGACCTGGTAGCCCTCCGCCAGTTCGCGTTCGGTCGGCAGTCGATCGCCGGCTTTCCAGTGTCCTTCCCGCAACTGGGTGAGGATGGTGTCGCGCAGGGAGGTCGAGATGGTCATGGTGGAGCCAATATACCAAAGCAGACCAATCGGCGCCATCGGGCAGAGGGCCTGCGTTGCTTGGTACAAACCCGGTGTTCTGACCGCGCTGGCTGGTCTAACATCAGGCGCTTCTGGTATCTCTTGGTACTTATTGGTATCTCATCAAGGAGTTTGTGTGCGCATCGCTACGTTTGTTCATGAAGGTCAACGCCGGGTCGGGCAGGTCGCATCCGACGGCCAGAGCGTCACCGCGTTCGCGCTGGTCGCTGCCCAGGCGGCGCACGGTGCGTTGCCGCTGATCGAGGCCGCTGCCAAGGGCGAGGCCTTGCCCGCGCTGACCGGCCCGGCCATTGCGCTGGCCTCGGTGCGCCTGGAGGCGCCGCTGCCGCTGCCCCGACGCAACCTGTGGTGCGTGGGGCGCAACTACCACGAGCACGCCAAGGAGCTGCAGACGTCGGTGTTCAAGGACAACAACGCCAACCCGGCCACCTGGCCGATCGTGTTCACCAAGGTGCCCGAGTGCGTGATCGCCCACGGTGACAACGTGGTGTTGCCCGGTGCGGCGGTGTCGGAGCAGATCGACTACGAAGCCGAGCTGGCGGTGATCATCGGTGTGGGTGGCAAGAACATCGCGCGCGCCGACGCCATGAAGCATGTGTACGGCTACACAGTGGTCAACGACGTGACCGCGCGCGACGTGCAGATGCGCCATCAGCAATGGGACATGGGCAAGAGCTTCGACACCTTCTGCCCCATGGGCCCGTGGATCGTGACCGCCGACGAGCTCGACGGCCAGCACACCCGCGTGCGCTGCTGGGTCAACGACAGCCTGCGCCAGGACGGCCGCACCGAAGACCTGATCTTCGACATCCCCACGCTGATCGAGACCATCTCGCGCGGCATCACGCTCTACCCCGGCGACGTGATCGCCACCGGCACGCCCGCCGGCGTGGGCCTGGGCCTGAAGCCGCCGGTGTTCCTGAAAAAGGGCGACGTGGTGCGCATCGAGATCGATGGCATCGGCACGCTGCAGAACGCCTTTGTCTGACCCCCAACAACCACCGGAGACAACCCGCATGAACCGACATTTCCGAAGCCTGTGCCTGGCCGCTGTGGCCGCCACCGCCGCCGTGTCCGCGCTGGCACAAGACGCCTACCCGAGCAAACCCATCACCATGGTGGTGCCGTTCCCACCCGGGGGCGTGGCCGACACCGTGGGCCGCCCGGTGGCCGAGGCCATGGGCAAGCACCTCAACCAGACGGTGGTGGTGGTGAACCGCGGTGGCGCGGGCGGTGGCATCGGCATGGCGCAGGTGGCCAAGGCCGCGCCCGACGGCTACACCATGCTGATGGCGCTCTCCTCGGTGGTGGTGCTGCCCGAGGCGGACAAGATCCTGAACCGCGCACCCATGTTCGAACTGAACCAGCTGCTGCCGATCGCCCGCATCACGGCCGATCCGACCGTGCTGGTGGTGCGCGCCGACAGCCCCTGGAAGACCTACGCCGAATTCATCGCCCACGCCAAGGCCAACCCGAGCCGTATCTCGTTCGGCTCGTCGGGCAACTACGGCACCATGCACGTGCCGATGGAGCAACTCAAGTCGGCCACCGGCAGTTTCATGTTGCACGTGCCCTACACCGGCGCCGGCCCGGCCCTGCTGGGCCTGCTCAGCGGGCAGGTGGACGCCGTGGCCAGCGGCCCGGCCAGCGTGGCCGGCCAGATCAAGGCGGGCAAGATGCGGGCGCTGGCGCATTGGGGTGAAGGCCGTCTGGCCCTGCTTCCCGATGTGCCGAGCTTCAAGGAGCTGGGTGTACCGATCACCTACTCGCAGTGGTCGGGCATCTTCGTGCCGGCCGGCACGCCGTCCGATGTGGTGGCCAAGCTGCGTGAAGCCGCCCGCGCAGCCACGCGGGACGAACGCACCATCCAGGTCATGACCAACGCCGGTACCTCGTTCCAGTTTCAGGATGCGCCGGAGTTCGATCGTTTCGTGAAAGACGACGCCGGCACCATGCTCAAGGTGGTGAAACAGATCGGTCGCGTCAACTGACATCGGCCTGTGCGCGCCCATGCCGAGGTGTGGGTGCGCTGTCGTGAAAGCGACTGAACAGGGTGAATTCCCTAGGTTGAGAATTCCGTTAGTTCGCTAACAATGGACTCACACCAATAGCGATTGACCGGTGTTTCCCGGAACCCTCAACGCAAGACACAGGAGCACGGATTTCCAACTGGCCCGCCGGCCCCCAGCCTGCGGGTTTTTTGATGGTGATCGACATTCATGAGCACGGACTTCATTCTCGAAACGCGTGACCTGACCCGCGAGTTCAAGGGATTTGTGGCGGTTGACAAGGTCAACCTCAAGGTCCGGCGCGGCTCCATCCACGCGCTGATCGGCCCCAATGGCGCCGGCAAGACGACGATGTTCAACCTGCTGACCAAGTTCCTGCCGGCGAGCTCGGGCCAGATCTTCTACAAGGGCGAAGACATCACCCACCGCAAGGCGGCCGAGGTGGCCCGCACCGGCATGGTGCGCTCGTTCCAGATCTCGGCGGTGTTCCCCCACCTCACCGTGCTGGAGAACGTGCGCATCGGCCTGCAGCGCAAGCTGGGCACGAGCTTTCATTTCTGGAAACCCGAGTCCAGCCTGTACGCCCTCAACGACGAAGCCATGGCGCTGCTGGAGCAGGTGGACCTGGGCAGTTTTGCGCAGACACAGACCGTTGAACTGCCCTACGGCCGCAAGCGCGCGCTGGAGATCGCCACCACACTCGCGCTCGACCCCGAACTCATGCTGCTGGACGAGCCCACGCAGGGCATGGGCCACGAAGACGTGGGCCGTGTGGTCGAACTCATCCGCAAGGTGGCGGCCAACCGCACGGTGCTCATGGTGGAGCACAACATGAACGTGATCGCCAACCTGTCCGACACCATCACGGTGCTGGCGCGTGGTTCGGTGCTGGCCGAGGGGCCTTACGAGACGGTCTCGAAAGATCCTCGCGTCCTCGAAGCCTATGTGGGCACGGTGGAAGAAGCATGAGCAAGGTTCTCTTGAAGGTCGCCGACCTCAACACCTGGTACGGCGAATCGCATGTGCTGCACGGTATCAACTTCGAGATCCGCGAAGGCGAGCTGGTCACGCTGCTGGGGCGCAACGGCGCGGGCCGCACCACCACGGTCAAGTCCATCCTCGGCCTGGTGGGCAAACGCATCGGCTCGATCCAGATCGACGGCGTGGAAACCATCCACATGCCGACCAACAAGATTGCGCGCTTGGGGTTGGGCTACTGCCCCGAAGAGCGCGGCATCTTCTCGTCGCTCAGCTGCGAAGAAAACCTGATGCTGCCGCCCAAGGTGGGCGAGGGCGGCATGAGCGTGGACGAAATCTACGAGATGTTTCCCAACCTCAAGGAGCGCCGCCACAGCCAGGGCACGCGCCTCTCGGGCGGTGAACAGCAGATGCTGGCCATGGCCCGCATCCTGCGCTCGGGCGCCCGCATCTTGCTGCTCGACGAGATCACCGAAGGTCTCGCCCCGGTGATCGTGCAGACGCTGGGCCGCGTGATCCGCGCGCTCAAGGCCAAGGGCCTGACCATCGTCATGGTCGAGCAGAACTTCCGGTTTGCCGCGCCGCTGGCCGACCGCCATTACGTGATCGAGCACGGCCAGATCGTGGCCACGGTCAACAAGAACGAGCTCGAGAGCAAGTCCGACATGCTCAATGAGTATCTGGGCGTCTGACGCCCTTCCACCAAGAGGAGACTTCCACATGAAACGCAAACTGATTTCGACCGCCGTGACCACCGCGCTTGCCACCTTGCTGGCCGGTGGCGCATCTCTCGCCGTGGCCCAGCAGGGCAAACTCACCGGCGACGCCGTGAAGATCGGCGTGCTCACCGACATGTCGGGCCTGTACGCCGACTACGGTGGCCCCGGTGCCGTGGCCGCCGCCCGCCTGGCGGTGGCCGATTTCGGCGGCACCATGTTCGGCAAGCCGATCGAGGTGATCAGCGCCGACCACCAGAACAAGCCCGACGTCGCCAAGAACGTGGCCCAGGGCTGGTTCGACCGCGACGGCGTGGACATCTCGGTGGAAAACCTGAACTCTGCCGTGGCCCTGGCCGTGCAGGCCCTGGGCAAGGAAAAGAACAAGATCACCATCACCACCGGCGCCGCCTCGGCCCGCCTGACCAACGCCGATTGCTCACCCGCCACCGGCATCCACTACCTGATGGACACCGTTGCCTTGTCCAACGTGGTGGGCAAGGCCATCGTGAAAGACGGTGGTGACAGCTGGTACTTCCTCACCGCCGACTACGCCTTCGGTCACTCGCTGGAGAAAGACACCGGCGATGTGGTGAAGGCCGCTGGCGGCAAGGTGCTGGGCGCCGTGCGCCACCCGTTGTCCACCGGTGACTTCTCGTCCTTCCTGCTGCAGGCGCAGACCTCTGGCGCCAAAGTGGTCGGTCTGGCCAATGCCGGTGGTGACACCGTCAACAGCATCAAGGCGGCCGCTGAATTCGGCATCACCCGCAAGCAGAGCCTGGCTGCGCTGCTGATGCTGCTGACCGACGTGCACGCCATCGGCCTGCCCACCGCTCAGGGCCTGTACCTCACCGAAGCCTGGTACTGGGATCTGAACGCCGAGACCCGCGCCTGGGCCGACAAGTACAGCAAGGTCATGAACGGCCGCAAGCCCAACTCCAACCACGCGTCGGTCTACTCCTCGACCCTGCATTACCTCAACGCCATCAAGGCTGCAGGCACTGATGACACCGCCGCCGTGATGGCCAAGATGCGTGAGATGCCCATCAATGACATGTTCGCCAAGGGCGGCAAGATCCGCGAAGACGGCCGCATGGTGCATGACATGTACCTGTTCCAGGTCAAGAAGCCTTCGGAGTCCAAGGGCGCCTGGGATTACTACAACCTCAAGGGCACCATCAAGGGCGACGAAGCGTTTCTGCCGATCGCGCAGAGCCAGTGCCCTGGCGTGAAGAAGTGAGCCTGAACTGAGTTGAACTGAGCCGACCGGGCGGGCCGTGATTCACGGCCCGCCCCATTTCCCCGGACTGCAATGACTGAAATATTTGGTGTGCCGACCGCGGCCTTCATGGGGCAACTCATGCTGGGGCTGGTCAACGGCTCGTTTTACGCAATCCTCTCGCTGGGCCTGGCCGTGATCTTCGGCATGCTCAACATCGTCAACTTCGCGCACGGTGCCCTCTACATGGTGGGCGCTTTCGTTGCGTGGATGTTGCTCAATTACGCGGGTGTGAACTACTGGTTCGCGCTGCTGCTCGCGCCCATTGCCGTGGGCGCCATCGGTGCCCTGATCGAGATGACCATGCTGCGCCGCCTGCAGCAGCTCGACCACCTCTACGGCCTCTTGCTCACCTTCGGTCTGGCGCTCATTTTTGAAGGCGCGTTCCGCGAGTTCTACGGCTCCTCCGGCCAGCCCTACGAGTTGCCCGACATCTTCCGTGGCGGCTTTGACCTGGGCTTCATGTTTCTGCCCAAGTACCGCGCGTGGGTGGTGCTGGTGTCCATCTTCCTGTGCCTGTTCACCTGGTACGTGATCGAGAAAACCAAGCTCGGCGCCTACCTGCGCGCCGGCACCGAAAACCCCAACATGGTCCGCGCCTTCGGCATCAACGTGCCGCTGATGGTGACCCTCACCTACGCCTTCGGCGTGGGCCTGGCCGGTCTGGCCGGCGTGATGGCCGCGCCCATCTACCAGGTGAGCCCGCTCATGGGCTCCAACATCATCATCGTGGTGTTCGCCGTGGTCGTCATCGGCGGCATGGGCTCCATCCTGGGTTCCATCCTCACGGGTCTCGCGCTCGGCCTGATTGAAGGCCTCACCAAGGTGTTCTACGCCGAGCTCTCGTCCACCGTGGTCTTCATCATCATGGTCATCGTGCTCATGATCCGTCCGGCAGGTCTGTTCGGCCGGGAGAAATAATGTCCAAAGCCACCCGAATCGTTTTTGCAGTGCTGTTTCTTGTGCTGCTGGTCGCGCCCTTCGTGGGTTATCCCATCTTCCTCATGAAGGTGCTGTGTTTTGCGCTGTTCGCTTCTGCGTTCAACCTGCTGATCGGCTTCACCGGGCTTCTCTCGTTCGGTCACGCCATGTTCTTCGGCTTCGCGGCCTACGTGTCTGGTCACGCCGCCAAGGTCTGGGGGCTCACGCCCGAGCTGGCGATATTGGCCGGCACGGTGAGCGCAGCCTTCATTGGTCTCGTCACCGGCTGGCTGGCGGTGCGCCGCCAGGGCATCTACTTCGCCATGGTCACGCTGGCGCTGGCGCAAATGATCTATTTCATCTGCGTGCAGGCGCCCTTCACCTACGCGGAAGACGGCATCCAGAGCATTCCGCGCGGCAAGCTGTTTGGCGTGATCGACATGAGCAACGACACCGCGATGTACTACCTGGTGGCGGTCATCTTCGCGGCGGCCTTTGCGCTCATCTACCGCATCATCCATTCGCCGTTCGGCCAGGTGCTCAAGTCGGTGCGCGAGAACGAACCCCGCGCGCTCTCGCTGGGCTACAACGTCGACCGCTACAAGCTCGTCGCCTTTGTGCTGTCGGGCACCATCGCGGGTCTGGCCGGTGCCACCAAGTCGATCGCCTTCGGCATCGCCACGCTCACCGACGTCGGCTGGCAGATGTCGGGCGAGGTGGTGCTCATGACACTGCTCGGCGGCATGGGCACCATCCTGGGCCCGACCGTGGGCGCGGCCATCATCGTGACCATGCAGAACTACCTCTCGGGCCTGGGCTCCATGGTGTCCATCATCATGGGCGCGACCTTTGTGGTGTGTGTGCTCATGTTCCGCCGCGGCATCGTGGGCGAGATCGAGCACCGCTTCGGCGCGAAGAAGGGCTGAAGCCCCGGCACCGCCCAACAAAAAACCGGCCTTGGCCGGTTTTTTGTTGACTGGCGCGGCGCGAGCCGTTTCAGGCGGCAACAGCCTGATGCACCACCACCTCGCGCGAAATGTGCGCCACCGACTGTTGGGGCGAGCACTCCGACCACAGCGCACGGGCGCAGCCTTCGCACTGGCCGCACTGCGTGGCCACACCCAGTTCGAGCTGGATGTCGTCAAAGCCCATGCCCGAGCGGGCGCACTGGGCAATGGTCTTGTCGCTGATGCGGCGGCAGATGCAAACAATCATGGTGTGAGGGTCCGTGAATCTCAGCGAATAATAATGAATCGCATTCAGATCTGCAATACCGCTCAGCGGATGGCGCCACCGGGCGGGAATGTTCAGTCAGCCTGTTTCGGAATGCCCCGCCGTTTCAACACTCCGACCAGCGTCGCAGCAGGTTGTTGTACAGCCCGGTCAGGCGCACCAGCGCCGGGTCTGCGTCGCCGCAGCGCTGGCGCAAGTCCATCAGGGCCCGGTCCATGTCGTGGAGCTGGCGCCGGCACTCGGTGTCTTTCACCACGCTTTGCATGAACAGGTAGCAGGCCAGCCGTTCGCCGCGCGTGACCGGCGTGACCTCGTGGATCGAGCCCGAGGGGTAGATCACCAGGCTGCCGGCGGCCAACTTGATGCGCTGGGTGCCGTGGGTGTCTTCGATGTGCAGTTCACCGCCGTCGTATTGGGCGGGGTCGCTCAAAAACAGCGTGGCCGAGATGTCGGTGCGCAGCACGCTGCCGTCGGGCAGGTAGCGCAGCGTGCTGTCGGTGTGCCAGCCGTACTGGCTGTGCTCGGGGGTGTAGCGGTTGAAGTTGGGCGGAACCACCTTGAACGGCAGGGCCGCCGAGAGCAGCAGCGGCGACCGGTTCAAGGCCCGCATCACCAGCCGGCGCAGCTCGGGCAAGCCGGCAAAGTCTTCCGGCAGTTGCTGGTTTTTCTTGACCAGCAGGGCTTGCGGGCCGGCGCTCAGCCCGGTGGTCCAGGGCGCACCGGCGAGCTGGCCGCGCACGGCGGCCAGCTCTTCGGCGGTGAGGATGTTGTCGAAGGCGAGCAGCATGTGGCGCGTCAGAAGTCGTGCCGCACGGTGGCGATGAGCTGGCGCCCACTGCCGGGAATGCCTTGCCCGCCGCCCTCAGCCAACTGCTGGATGTAGCGTTTGTCGAAAGCGTTGTACAGGTTCAGGCGCAGCTGCGTCTTGGGTGAGAACTTGTAGGTCACGTAAATGTCGGCCACGGTGTAGCTGGGGATGGTGACCTTGAGGTTGCCGGTGGCCGCGGGTTGCACGCCACTGGTCTGCTCGGCCACGTACTGCAAGCCTCCGCCCAGCGTCCACTGGCTGTTCACGTCGTAGGTGGTGAATACGTTGAACGAGTGCCTGGGCGTGCCGCCGAGTTCCTGGCCCACCGCGTAGGGGTTGTTGGGCGATGAGGTGACCTTGGACTGCAGGTAGGTGTAGCCGCTGTAGAGCTTCCAGCGCGGGGTGACGTTGCCGGCGGCCAGCACCTCAAAGCCGTTGATGTGGTATTCCACGTTGGGAATCGTCACGCCACCGGCCACGGCGGCGGGGAAGCGGCCTTCGCTGGTTTCGGTGCGGAACACCGCCATGTTGAGGTCGAGGTTGGAGCCGATGTCCCACTTGGCGCCGAACTCGATGGCCCGCACCTGCTCGGGTGGCGTGCTGAAGCCCGCGCCCACGATGGCCTCGGTCGCGCCACCACCGGCGAGCTGCACCTGGTTGCGGTCGAAGGTGCCGGAGATATTGAAGGCGCTGCCATAGGCGGCGTAGAGGGAGGTGTCGGGCCGCAGCTTGTAGACCAGGCCAGCGCTGTAGCTGAACTCGCTGTCTTCGCGTTCGTGCGTAGTGTTGGCCGAGGCATTGGCGCCCGTGAACCCGCGCCGTGTGGCCTTGGCATCCACATTGTCCCAACGGCCGCCCAGGCTGAGTTCCCATTTGTCGCTCAGGGCCATGGTGTCCAGCACATACACACCTACCTCCTGCGTCTCGAAGCGGTAGACCGAACCGTCGTACACCGGGGTGGCGGCACCCAGCGGGCGCTGCGCCGGGTTGTAAAGCGAGGTGGTTGGGCCTTGTGTGTCGCGGCGGCGGCGGTTCTCGTAGCTGTACTGGGCCAGCTCCACACCGGTCACCATGTCGTGGCGAACGCTGCCGGTGTTGAAGCTGAACAGCAGGTCGGTCTGGTTGTTGAAGCCCTGGTCGTCCTGATCGCGTGGTTTGGTGTCACCGCGTGCCGTGGTCGCGTTCACGATGCGGGGCGAGGAGGTGACGGAGTCGTTGCCCACCTGGCTCAGGCGGGTCTGGTTGCGCAGCACCAGGCCCGAGGCATAGGCGTGCTGCACGGTGAGACCGAGCTGGTTCACCGTGACTTTCTTGTAGTCGTCGGTGTGGCCATAAAAGTTGTCGAAGTCCAGGCCGGGCGGCAACACGCCACCGTTGCCCAGCACGTTGGTGCGGTCCAGCGGCAGGCCGGCGTCGGGCAGGTCGTCCTGGCGGGTGTGCAGGAAGTCGGCAGTGATCTGGGTCTTCTCCTTGAAACCCCAGGTGTAGGCGGCGTAGAGGCCGTAGCGGCTTTCGTCGGCCACGTCGCGCCCGGGCTTGTCCGAGCGGTGCGTCATCAGGTTGATGCGCACGGCGCTGTTGTCGTCGATCGGGCGGTTCAGGTCGGCCGTGGCGCGGAAATAGCTGTCGGTGCCCACGCTGACCTCGGCGCGGTTGAACGGCGTCAGGCTGGGCTTCTTGGTCACGAAATTGACCGTGCCGCCGGCCGAGCCGCGCCCGGAAAACGCGGAGTTCGGGCCTTTCACCACCTCGAGCTGGTCGATGTAGAACGGATCGCGGAAGTAGTTGCCCAGATCGCGCGTGCCGTTCACGTTGAGGTCGTCGCGTGCATTGAAGCCGCGGATCTTGAGCTGGTCGCCCCCGGGCGGGTTGCCCTCGCCCGCCTGCAGGCTGATGCCGGGGATGTTGCGCAGCGCGTCCTTGATGGAGGTGACGTTCTGCTCCTCCAGCAGGTCGCTGGGCAGGACGCTGATGATGCGCGGCGTGTCCTTGAGCTCGCGCGAGTACTTCAGGCTGTCCATCTGCTGGCCACGGAAATCGATGATCTGCACCTCCTGCAGCGATGGCGTTGCGGCCGGTGGGGTCTGGGCCAGGGCGCTGCCGCCGGTCGCCAGCGACACGGCCAAGCCAATGGCGTGCACCGGAAAACGTTCTCGGGCGCGGTCGGCGGCTTGCTTGCCATTCAGGGCGAGGTTGAGAGGGGCGCGCGCGCGGCCGTTCGGGTGCATGTCGGGGTCTCCTATGGGAATGTTTACGCAAATAAGAACAATTCGCGATCGCAGTGTAAAGATGTGTTGCGGTTCGTTGCGTCAACATCCTTGGCTGCGTGCGGGTATTTCGCAGGGGTTGACAGCGCGGGCAAGAGCCGCAAGGCGCAGACGCCCAGCGGCGGGCCAGGGCCGGACAGGCTCAAAAGCCGGCCAGGGCCAGACAGGCGTAAAAAAACCGGCTGGTGCCGGTTTGTGCGAAGCGCGGCGGGGCTCAGGCCGAGAGGAAACCCCGACCGGCGCCGCGCAGGGACGACCCACCCGCCTGGCGGCCGTAGGTGGGCTGTTGGGTGTGTTGGGGCAGCAGGCTGGTCACGGCGCGCTGGCTCTGGGCGTTGGCGCGCAGCACGGCCTGGCGCAGGCGGGCAAAGCGGTCGGCGGCCGTCAGCAGCGCCTGCTGCTGCTCGCTGCCGGGCTCGCCCAGCGCAATGACGGGCGGGGCCTGCATCAGCACCTTCTGCATGGCGGCGCTGGCTTGCTCCACCGCGGGCGCATCACCGCGCAGCAGGGCGGCTTCCAGGGCGTCGAGCTCCACCTGCAACGAGCCGATCCAGGGGTGGTAGTTGGTCGAGAGGGTGCTCATGGGGTGCCCGGGTGGTGGGTTGAAGATCAGCTGCGCGGGCCGAGCATCTCGGCGGCATTGGCCAGCATCTTGTCGGCGATGGCGCCGGCGTTGATCTGGAAGCTGCCGTTAGCAATGGCCTCTTTCATGGCCGCGACCTTGTCGGCGTTGAACACTTCGCTGCCGCCCGACACCGAGCGGGCCTCGGTGGTGGACGCCGAGAGCGTCACGGTCACGCCGGCCTGGGGCTTGTTGGCCGCGCTCGCGGCCGAGGCGGCAGCGCCGGCTTCAGCGGCCGCAGGCGCGGTGGCCTTCTGGGGGCCGCCGGCCACAGAACCAATGTACGAATCCGGTGATGAATCGACTTTCATGTCACGCTCCAAACCCCGAAGTCGGGGCCTTGTTCAGACTGTATCGGTCCGGGATTCGCGAACTTTAGGGATTCTCTTGTGGCGCTTGTCACGAAATTTCGACCGTTGGGTCGAAAAGAGCGTGTTCACAGCGCCAGTTCAACGGTCTGGGCGTCCCGCACCACGCCGGTGACCACCCGTCCGCCGGGCAGTTTGATGCGGGCGGATTCGCCCACCATGCCCGCCGTGAGCGCGCGCCCGGTGGCCGAAATGCTGAAACCG
This sequence comes from Hydrogenophaga sp., assembly GCA_021154985.1. GTDB lineage: Bacteria > Pseudomonadota > Gammaproteobacteria > Burkholderiales > Burkholderiaceae_C > Hydrogenophaga. The sequence continues at coordinate 18,070 of JAJNQE010000016.1, read as the reverse complement.
CCGCCCTCGCCCTGTACCCGGATCTGCGCGCCGGGTGCGAAGGCCTGGGGGGTGCGCACCATGTTTTCGCGCAACGCGAGACCCGGTGTGAGGGGAAAGGCCGCCTGCCGACCCACCCAGCGCTCGGGCACGGCCAGCACGCCCGACCGTTGCTCCGCCCAATCCACTTCGGCGATTTCGGCATCTTCTTGAGTCAGCGTGTCGCCCGCGGCCACCGGGCGCTTGAGCACCCAGGCCGGTCCCCAGGCTTTCACCGTGACCGGCACATACACCGTCCAGCGGCGCGGCCCGTCCACGCAGCGCAGGCCGATGCGGCTGCGGCCCCAGAGGCTGGAGCCCTTGGGCAGGTGGGCTTCCACCTGGTTGCAGGGCGCGAGCTTGAGGCGCGCATCCAGCGACCCCATGACCACCTCGGCACGCAGGGGCGAGGCGCCGTCTTTCGGCAGGGCGTCGGCCAGGGCGGGTGTCACGAAATCGTGCGCCATCTTCTCGAGCACGGCGGTCTCGCTGGCCAGCGCGTGGCCGCTGCACAGCAGCAGCGCCACCAGCGCCAGCAGGCGGGTTCTCCAGCGTGAAAACAGGGTGGGCAACAGCTTGGGCATGGCCTGCACTGTAGGCCGCTGCCGTGGGCGGGAAAGCCGGGAAAAGGCCGTCTAAGGGGTCTTTGTTCTGGCCATTGAAGAGCCTCAAGATTTCCATAATTCGTCCAACGCCCCGGTGTCCGTGCCCTCTGAGGAAGGCCGGCCACCCGCCCTGCAACCCGTGCCCTGAGGTGAACATGCTTGAACAGATGACCGCCCGGCTGGACTTCCATGCCAACGCCCTGCTGCTGCGCTCGCAACGCCAGCAGGTCATTGCCAGCAACATCGCCAACGCCGACACCCCCGGGTATGTGGCGCGGGACTTTGACTTCGCCGCCGCGCTCAAGAACGTCTCGGGCGGCGCCGCGCGCGCCGATGTGAGCCTCACCAGCGCTGGCCACATGGTGCTCGGCACCACCAGCGCACAAGACCCCCGGCTGGCCTACACGGTGCAGACCCAGCCCAGCCAGGACGGCAACTCGGTCGACCTCGACCGCGAACGCGCCAGCTTCGTGGACAACAGCGTGCGCTACGAGTCCACGCTGCGCTTCATCAACTCCCACGTCAAGACCATGCTCAGTGCCATTCAAGGCCAGTGAGTTGAAAGGACACAGCCATGTCGATGTTTTCCATCTTCAACGTCTCGGGCAGTGCGGTCAGCGCGCAGTCGCAGCGCCTCAACGTGGTGGCCAGCAACCTGGCCAACGCAGACGCCGTGGCCGGCCCCGACGGCCAGACCTACAAGGCGCGCCACATCCAGTTCCAGACCCTGCCCATGGGCGGCTCGGGCAACGCGGGCGTGAAAGTGAAAGACATCACCGAGAGCCAGGAGCCCGGTCGGCGTGTACATAACCCCACGCATCCCAGCGCCGACGCCGAAGGTTATGTGAACCACTCCAACGTGAACCCGGTGGAGGAGATGGTCAACATGATCTCGGCCTCCCGCTCCTACCAGAACAACGTCGAGGTCATGAACACGGCCAAGTCGCTGCTGCTCAAGACCCTGCAGATGGGCCAGTGAGCTCTGCACGCATCCCTTTTCACAGGACCTGACCCATGTTCATCACCCCCATCGATACCTCCAGCCTCGGCAACACCGTGGGCAGCACCACCGGCACCTCGGCACAGAACAACATGGACCCGGCGGCCTCGCAGGACCGGTTCCTCAAGCTGCTCGTGGCGCAGCTCAACAACCAGGACCCGCTGAACCCGATGGACAACGCGCAGATGACGACCCAGATGGCGCAGATCAACACGGTCAGCGGCATCCAGGAACTCAACGCCACCCTCAAGGGCATGGCGGCGCAGTTCTCGTCCACCACCGCGCTGCAGGGCACCTCGCTGATCGGCCGCGAGGCCTTGCTGCCCGGCGAAACGCTGGCCTTCAAGAACGGCCAGGGCAAGGCGGCGTTCTCGCTGGAAGGCAAAGCCACCGACGTGAAGGTCGACATCATGGGCACCAACGGCGAGGTCATCAAAACCATTGAAATGGGCGCCTTGAACGGCGGCCTCCACGGCTTCAGCTGGGACGCCGAGGGCGTGGACCCCGCCACGGTCAAGGGCTTCCAGGTGCGCGCGTTCAGCGGCAACGAGCGCGTGGACACGGTCTCGCTGCAACGCCTCTCGGTCGATTCGGTGAGCTTCTCCAGCGGCTCCATCTACATGCTGCTGCAGGACGGCAGCACCCGTGCCTACAACGACGTGCTCGCGTTCATGTGACGCGCTGACGCAGCGCCCCCCTTCATCCCCATTCCCCCACCCCAAGGACACCACCATGGCATTCCAGCAAGGACTCTCCGGTCTGAACAGCGCCAGCCGCAACCTCGACGTGATCGGCCACAACATCGCCAACGCCAACACGGTGGGCATGAAAAGCTCGCGCGCCGAGTTCGCCGAGCTCTACGCCAGCTCGATCAACTCCGGCGGTGGCAACAAGGGCATCGGCGTGACCGTGGCCACGGTGTCGCAGATGTTCACGCAGGGCAACATCACCGTGACCGGCAACGACCTGGACCTCGCCATCAACGGCAACGGTTTCTTTGAAGTCACCCAGCCCAACGGCACCATGGCCTACACCCGCGCCGGCATGTTCAAGCTCGACCGCGAAGGCAACATCGTCAACCAGCAGGGCGGCCAGCTCATGGGCTACCCCACCGACGCCGACGGCAACCGCCTGAGCTTCGACAGCCAGCCGCTCTCCTTGCCCACCAGCGCGCCGATCCCCGCGCGCCAGACCAGCAACCTCGTGGCCCAGTTCAACCTGGACGCACGCGCCCCGGTGGCCTCCAGCGTCACGCCACCCACGCCCATCACCACCTACGGCACCTCGGTGGTGGCCTACGACCCGCAGGGCATGGAAGTGCCGGTGGCCCTGGCCTTCACCAAAACCGCCAACAACACCTGGGATGTTTACGCCAGCGTGAACGGCGGCACCCCCGCGCCGCTGGCCCCACCGGTGAGCCTGAACTTCAACGCCGACGGCACGCTCGACCCTGCGTCGATCACGCCCGCACCCACCATCACGCTGGCCTCGCCCAACGACCCCACCGTGACCTTCCCGGTCACGCTCGATCTCAGTGCGGCCAGCCAGTTCGGCACCGACTTTGCGGTGTTCGACCTCGACCAGGACGGCTACTTTCCCGGCGAGTTCGTGGGCCTGAGCATCGACGAGGCCGGTATCGTCACCGGTCGGTACTCCAACGGTGAAACGCGCGCAGCCGGTCAGGTGGCGTTGATCAACTTCCGCAATTCGCAAGGTCTGTCGCCATCCAGCGGCGGGAACTGGTCGGCCACTTTCGCCTCGGGCGAACCGGTGCGCGGTGAACCCGGCACGGGCAACTTCGGCGGCATCCGCTCGGGTGCGCTGGAGGACTCCAACGTCGACCTCACCGCCGAGCTGGTGAACATGATGACCGCGCAGCGCGCCTACCAGGCCAACGCACAGACCATCAAGACACAAGACCAGGTGCTCAGCACGCTGCTCAACATGCGTTGACCGTGGACTGACATTGCTCGCTGACGCCATGGCGAAAGCCATGTGCAGCGCAATACCGCATTCGCAGTAGCAGGTTGGCGACCTGCAACAGCACAGGTGCGTCTGGCGTGCGCCGTGGCTAACCTCGGCGCTTTTCACAGAAAGCCAGACCCATGACCGACGATGACACCGACGCCATGCTGAGCCTTGTCGAGAACTGGGTCTGGTACGGCTTTCACTCGGTCGGCGAGCTCGATGCGCAGATCGATGGCGACGCTGCGGAGGGCTACGGCTTCGACATCGCGCGGGTCAAAGCGTTCGCTGAAGAGGTGCTGTTGAAGAAGCGCGCCGTGGAAGCCGGATGGCCGCAGCACACGGACTGCGACCGGCTCGACAAGGCCTTCGATCGCCTGCGGGCGCAAGGCATTTGTGCGCTGCATTTCCCCGAGTCCGGCTACACCATGCAGCACGGTCGCGCCGCGGTGATCGAAGAGGTCACCGCCGAGGGTGTTCCGGAAGACCGGTATGCGGGCTTTTGCTTCTACCACGCGCAGGACATCGATCGTGCCCTCGATGAGGAGGGCCTGATGCTGGCTTTCGGCAGCGTGGTCTCGGAAGAGGATGAAGATGACGTCCAGATCGGCCGGATGGTCCGCGATGCGCTGCTGCAGGAAGGCCTGCAGACCGAGTGGGACGGCACGGCGGATTCCCGCATCCACGTGCCCGGGCTGCGCTGGCAGCGTCGCACGCCGGATTGACGGCACCCGGCTGGCGGCCCGGACAAACCGCCCCCGGTCTGCACAGGGACGGGGGCCTGAAGCGCGGAAATGAACGGCACAACCCCTGCTGTTCAAGGCACTGCGCCCCCTCAAGTTTTTCCACAATCCTTGAACCCCGTCGTGACCCGCGCTGCTGGCTGCGATCGGTGAGTGAAAGGAACAGTGCATGGACCGCATGATTTACACCGCGATGACCGGCGCCAACGCCGCGCAGCATCGCCAATCGGTGCTGGCCAACAACCTGGCCAACGTGTCCACGCCGGGTTTTCGCGCCGAACTCTCCACCTTCCGTGCGGTGCCCATCCGTGGCGACGGCGCCAGCACGCGCGTGTTCGCTCTCGAAGCCACCGCAGGCCACTCCGACATGCCGGGCGCCATCACGTCCACCGGCCGCAACCTCGATGTAGCCGCGCGCGGCAACGCGTACTTTGCGGTCCAGGGGCTCGATGGCACCGAGGCCTACACGCGTGCCGGCGCGCTCGAAGTCAATCAGGACGGCACGCTGGTCAACGCTCAGGGCCTGCCCATGCTGGGCGACGGCGGCCCGATCGTGATCCCCGAAGGCGCGCGCGTGGACATTGCCGGCGACGGCACGGTGAGCACCCGCGTGGGCAACGAACCTTCACAGCAGGTGGGCAAGCTCAAGATGGTGCTGCCCGACCAGGACAACCCGCTGCGGCGCAGCGAAGACGGCCTGGTCCGCAGCCCCCAGGGCGACCCGCTGCCCGCCAGCGACGTGGCCCGTCTGCAGGACGGCGCGCTCGAAGGCTCCAACGTGAACCCGATGGAAGCCATGGTCGGGATGATCGCCGTGGCGCGCCAGTTCGAGGTGCAGATGCGCATGCTGCAGAACGGCGAAACCAACGACAAAACCGCCAGCCAGTTGCTGAGCATGAACGGCTAACCCCAGGAAGAACACCATGATCAATTCGCTGATGATTTCCAAGACCGGCATGCAGGCACAGCAGATGCAGCTGGACGTTATTTCGAACAACCTGGCCAACGTGTCCACCAACGGCTTCAAGCGCGCCACGGCCGTGTTCGAGGACCTGATGTACCAGAACCTGCGCCAGGTGGGTGCCAACACGGCCGAGCAGGCCGAGTTGCCCACCGGCCTGCAGGTGGGCCTGGGCGTCCGCACGGTGGCCACCTCGCGCAACTTCTCGCAAGGCAGCATGCAGCAGTCGGACAACCCGCTGGACATCGCGGTCAACGGCAACGGCTTCTTTCAGGTGGAGCTGCCCGACGGCACCACTGGCTACACCCGCGATGGCAGCTTCAAGCCCGACGCGCAGGGCCGCATCGTCACCTCCAGCGGTTACCCGCTCACCGCCGGCATCACCGTGCCCGCCGAGGCACAGAGCATCACCATCTCCAACGACGGCGTGGTCACCGTGAAGCTGCCGGGCAACCCCGCGCCGCAGCAGGTGGGCAACATCGAACTGGCCACCTTCATCAACCCGGCCGGCCTGGAGCCCATGGGCCAGAACCTCTACACCGAAAGCCTGGCCTCGGGCGCGCCGATCGTGGCCGCTCCTGGTTCCGCCGGCACCGGCACCGTGATGCAGGGCTTCGTGGAAACCTCCAACGTCAACGTGGTGCAGGAGCTGGTGACCATGATCCAGACCCAGCGCGCCTACGAGATGAACTCCAAGGCCATTCAAACGTCGGATCAGATGCTGCAGCGCCTGAGCCAGCTCTGATCGTGAACGGAGAAACCACCATGTTCCGTCTTGCCACCGTGCTGACCCTCGCCGTGCTCGCCACCGGTTGCGAAACCATGAGCACCAAGGTCGACCTGGAGCCGACCAAGCCCGTGCAGTACGCGCAGATGGCGCCCACGGCCAACCCGGTGAACACCGCGAGCACTGCACCCAGCGGCAGCCTGTTCCGCGCCGCCAACTACCGGCCAGCGTTCGAAGACCCGCGCGCGCGCCTGCCGGGCGACACGCTCACGGTGCAGATCACCGAGCGGCTCAACGCCAGTCAGACCTCGTCGGCCTCGATCGACCGCAGCGGCGAGATCTCGGGCGGCGTGTCGGCCTTCCCGTTCCTCAAGGCCCCGCTGCTGGACAAGCTCAACATCGGCGCGCAGTCGGACAACAGCTTCTCGGGCGACGGCAAGAACCAGAACAACAACAACTTCTCCGGCTCGATCACCACCACCGTGCAAGAGGTGCTGCCCAACGGCCACCTGGTCGTTGTGGGCGAGAAGCAGATCGGCGTGAACCAGAACGTGGACGTGCTGCGCTTCTCGGGCACGGTGGACCCCCGGCACATCCGCTCGGGCAACACCGTGGCATCGACCCAGATGGCCAATGTGCGCGTGGAGTCGCGAGGACGCGGCGCCCAGGGCGAAGCGATGGCAATTGGCTGGTTGGCACGGTTCTTTTTGAGCGTTATCCCGTTCTGACCTCTGCGAACATGAATCACCCCCCGCCGCATCCTTGAATGCCCGGACCAGTTGGACCATTGAAATGACTATCGACCGTTTCCTCCGTTGCTTGATGCTTTTGTGCGGTGTGCTGGCACTCTGGCCCGCCACCGCCCAGTCGATCCGCATCAAGGAGATCGCGGCGGTGCAGGGCGTGCGCAGCAACCAGCTGACCGGCTACGGCCTGGTGGTGGGCCTGGACGGCACGGGCGACCAGACCACGCAGATGCCCTACACCGCGCAGAGCATGAACAACTACCTGCAGCAGCTGGGCCTCTCGCTGCCGCCCGGTGCCAACATGCAGCTGAAAAACGTGGCGGCCGTGCTGGTCACCGCGCAGCTGCCCGCCTTTGCCCAGCCGGGTCAGGCGATCGATGTCACCGTGTCCTCCATCGGCAACTCCAAGTCGTTGCGCGGCGGCACGCTGATCACCACGCCGCTCAAGGGCGCCGACGGTGAAATCTACGCACTCGCCCAGGGCAACCTGCTGGTGGGTGGCGCCGGTGCGTCGGCCGGTGGCAGCAAGGTGCAGATCAACCACCTGAGCGCGGGCCGTGTGCCCGGTGGCGCGCAGGTGGAGCGCGCGGTGGCCACACCGTTTGCGCTGGGCGAGACCATCGACCTGGGCTTGAATTCGAGCGACTTCCAGACCGCCAGCCGCGTGACCGACGCCATCAACCGCGCCATGGGTGCGGGCGTGGCCAGCGCGGTCGACGGCCGGGTGGTGCGCCTGCGCGCTCCGGCCAACCCGGGTGAACGCGTGGGCTTCCTGGCCAAGGTCGAAGAAATCCGGCTCGACGCTGCGGTTCCCATGGCCCGCGTCATCATCAATTCGCGCACCGGCTCCATCGTGATGAACCAGGCGGTGAGCCTGGGTGCCTGCGCGGTGTCGCACGGCAACCTGTCGGTGAGCATCAGCTCCACGCCGGTGATCAGCCAGCCCAACGCCTTGTCCACCGGTGGCCAGACCGTGGTGGCCGAGCAGGCCAACATCCAGATCAGCCAGGACAAGGGCTCGCTCATCAAGCTCGACACCGCGCCGCAACTCGCCGATGTGGTGCGCGCCCTCAACTCGCTGGGTGCCACGCCGCAAGACCTGCTGGCGATCCTGCAAGCCATCAAGGCATCGGGCGCGATGAACGCCGAGCTCGAGGTGATCTGACGTGAACCCGACCAACCCCCTGTCGACCAGCGGCCTCGCGGCCGACCCCACAGCGCTCAACGCGCTGCGGTATGGCGCGGGCAAGGGCAACGAGAAGGCCGCGCTCAAAGAGGCTGCGAAACAGTTTGAATCGCTCTTCATGCGCGAGCTCATCAAGAGCATGCGCGAGGCCACGCAGAAGTCGGGACTCATGGACGGCGAGGGCAGCGACCTCGGCACCGATCTGCTCGACCAGCAGTTCTCGGTGCAGCTCTCGGGCCTGCCCGGAGGTTTGTCAGAAGCCATCGAGCGCCAGCTCGGCAAACAGATGCAGAACAACGCCGCCGACAACGCTGGCGCCTTGCCGGTCGGCGGCGAAGCCAGCACCGTGGGCCGCGCCAGCGCGGGTCCGCGCCAGGCCGGTTTTGTCGAGCAGCACAGCCAGGCCGCCGCCGCGGTGGCGCGCGAATCCGGCATTCCGGCCAGCTACATGATCGGCCAGGCCGGGCACGAGACCGGCTGGGGCCGCAGCGAGATCCGCCACGCCGACGGCACACCGTCGCACAACCTCTTCGGCATCAAGGCCACCGGTGGCTGGAAGGGCAAGGTCGCCGAGATCACCACCACCGAATACATCAACGGCGAGCCACGCAAGGTCACCGCGAAGTTCCGCGCCTACGACTCCTACGCCGATTCGTTCCGCGACTACGCCAGCCTGATCGGCAACAGCCCGCGCTACGACAAGGTGATGGACCAGATCGGCTCGGTGCAAGGCTTTGCCACCGGCCTGCAGAAGGCCGGCTACGCCACCGATCCCCAGTACGCCGCCAAGCTCAGCCGCGCCATCAACACCACACTGAGCCTGCAACGCGCCCAGGGCTGAGGACCACACCATGTCTGCACTCAACATCGGCGCCCGCGCCCTCAACGCCAATCTGGCGGCCCTGCAGGTCATCGGCAACAACATTGCCAACGTCAACACGCCGGGCTATTCGCGCCAGAACGTGCTGCAGCAGACCTCGGGCTACCAGCAGATGGGCAACGGCTTCTTCGGCAAGGGCATGGAGATCGCCACCGTTGAACGCTCGCACAACGCCTACCTCACGCGCGAAGCCCAGATGGCCGGCTCCGTGGCCGCCGCCGACGCGTTGCGCTACTCGCGCCTGCAAGCGCTGGAAGGCGCATTTCCCCTGGGCACCACCGGCCTGGGCGCTGCGCTCAACGACACCCTCAACGCCTGGGCCGATGTGTCGTCCTCGCCCGGCAACCTCACCGCCCGCGTGGTGGTGATCGCCAAGGGCGAAGAATTCGCCGGCCGTCTGCGCAACACCGCCAGCCAGCTCGACGCCCTGGCGCTCAGCACCCAGCAGCAGGTGAAGGGCTCGGTGGAGGTGGTCAACGGCCTGGCGCAAGATCTGGCCAAGGTGAACCAGAAGATCATCGAATCGGCCGGCAGCTCGCACACACCCAACGATCTGTTCGACCAGCGCGACCAGCTGCTGGGCGAACTCAGCAAACACATCCAGACGAGTTCGGTGGCCAACAAGGACGGCTCGGTGAGCGTGTTCGTGGCCGGCAGCCAGCCACTGGTGCTGGGCCAGAGCGCCAACCGCCTGGCCGTGAACCCGGACCCCGCCGACAACTCGCGCATCGCCTTGTCTTTCGTTCAGGGCGGCGTGGCCACAGCACTGCCCGAAGCCACGCTGGGCGGTGGCGAACTCGCGGGCCTCATGACCTTCCTGACCAAGGACCTCGCGGCGGTGCAAAACCAGTTGGGCCGCCTGGCACTGGCCTCCGCCACCACGGTCAACAACCAGCACGCGCTGGGCGTGGACCTGCAAGGCAACCCGGGTCAGGATTTCTTCATTCCCCCGGCCGCTGCGCTGGGCAAGACCAACCCGGCCAACACCGGTACCGCGCAGGTGAGCGCCAGCGTGAACGACCCCGCTGCCCTGATGGCGTCGGACTACGAAATGCGTTTCTCCGCTGGCAGCGTGAGTGTGGTGCGCCTGTCCGACGGCGACACCACCTCGTTCGCCGTGCCACCCACCGCTTTCAACAAAGACGGCCTGACCTTCAACATCGACTCGGGCGCCGCCGCAGCGGGCGACCGCATTCTGGTGCGCCCCTTCGAGGCCGCCGCGCGCAACCTGCAGGTGGCCATCGGCTCTCCCGACCGCCTTGCCGCCGCCAGCCCGGTGATGGTGACGCCCGGCGTGACCAACGCCGGTGGCCTGAGCGTGGAGAGCCTGTATGCGGTGTCCAACTCGGCCAACCTCACCGACCCGGTGACCATCACCTTCCAGGCCAACGGCACCTATGTGGCCACCGGCCTGGGCCCCGGCAACCCGCCACCCGACAACGTGGGGCCGCCGGCCAGCTACAACTTCAAGCCCGGTGAGGCCATCGTGCTCAACGGCTGGAGCCTCACCCTGCGCGGCAGCCCTGGCGCGGGCGACACCTTCAACATCGACCCGGCACCCCCGGGCTCGATTGCACAGAACGCCGGCAACGCCAGCGCCGTGCTGGCCCTGCGCGACCGTCCGACCTTTGAAGGCGTGGCCCTGGCCGACGGGTATGTGAGCCTGTTCTCCGACGTCGGCACCCGTGTGCAGGGCGCCAAGTTCGCCACCGAGTTTTCAGGTCAGATCGCCACCGCAGCCGAGACCGCGCGCAGCAACGTGTCTGGCGTGAACCTGGACGAAGAAGCCGCGCGTCTGCTGCAGTACCAGCAGGCTTACCAGGCCTCGGCCAAGTTTTTGCAAATTGCGCAAAGCACGTTTGACAGCCTGCTCGCCACCGTGGGCCGCTGAAGCCCGCGCACACAGGCCTGACTGGAACCCCCCATGCGAATCTCCACCGCCAACAGCTACGACAACACCGTGAGCCTGCTCGCGCGTCGCCAGGCCGAGCTGGCCGCCCAGCAGGAAAAGATCGCCACCGGCAAGCGGGTGCAAAAACCCAGCGACGACCCGGTGGCCGCCACACTGGCCGAAACCGCGCAGAACCGCCTCTCGCGCACGCAGGCCGATCTGCGCGCGCTCGACACCGCGCGCAGCAGCCTGCAGCAGGCCGAAAGCGGCCTGGCCGAATCGGGCGAAATCATCCAGAAAGTGCGCGACCTGCTGGTGAGCGCGGGCAACGCCACCTACGGGCCGAGCGAGCGCGAAGACATCGCGCGCCAGCTCGAAGGTCTGCGCGAACAATTGATTTCGGTGGCCAACCTCAAGGACAACGCCGGGCGCACGCTCTTCGGCGGCCTGGGTGGCTCCGCCACGCCGTTTGTGGACCTCTACGGCCCCAGCGGCAACGGCGTTCAGTTCAACGGCCAGCGTGGCCAGGCCGCGGCGGGCAACACCGCGCTGCCACAGGCGCTCGATGGCAATGCGATCTGGATGCGTGTGCCCCAGGGCAACGGCAGCTTCTTGCTCAGCCTGGACGCCGGCAACACCGGCAGCGTGAGCACCAGCGTGGGTGAGGTCACCAACCCGACCGCGCTCACCGGCGACGAGTACCGCATCGACTTCGCCAATGTGGCCGGCACCCTGCAATACACGGTGACCAACGTGACCACGCCCGCCGCCAACCCCATGCCCGGCCAGACTGGTGTGCCGTACACCAACGGCATGACCATCGAATTCGACGGCCAGTCACTGCAAATGAATGGCGTGCCCGCCGCGGGCGACCAGATCGACCTGGTGCCCAGCACCAACACCGACATCTTCAGCGTGGTGGAAGACGCCGTTGCGGCCCTGCGCTACACCGGCGCCAACAACAACGCCCACCGCACGCAGGAACTCGCGCGCACCATCACCGAGCTCGACGCCGGGCACGACCGCGTGTTGCTGGCCCGTGGCCGCGCCGGCGAATGGCTCAACCGCGGCGACTCGCTCGACACCCTGCTGGAAGACCGCAGCGTCGACCTCAAGGCCGAACAATCCCGCCTGGAAGACCTGGACATGGTCAAAGGCATTTCGGACTTCCAGACCCAGCAGCTCGGCCTGGAGGCGGCCCTCAAGTCGTATGCGCAGGTGCAGCGGCTCTCGCTGTTCCAGGTGATCAATTGACCCGATTCCCATCATGCTGAGTCACACCGTTCTGGACAGCCTGGCCCTGGCCTACGAGCCGGTGTGGAACCGCGAACGCCAGCTGGCTGCCGTTCGCCTGAGCGTGCACCCCATTCACGCGGCGGCGGTCGACGCCGCCCACCTCATGCAGGCGCTGGGCGACGACTGGCCCGAGAGCGCGCCGGTTCTGCTCATCTCCATCGCATCGCCCAAGCTGTTGCAACAAGCGCTGGCCTGCGCGCCGGTGCACAACACCTGGCTCGAAGTGCCCGCCGAACCCTTTGATGCGCCCGAGACCCTGGCCGCGCTGTCGGTGGCCAATCGGCGCGGCCACCGGCTGGTTCGCCGCACCGATCTGCAGGCGCTGCGCCAAGGCAAGTCGCCCGGATTTGACGTGCGCAACCTGCTGCAGCTCAGCCCGCAAGAGGCCGCCGAGATCCTGCAGGCCCAGTCCACCCCCGGCCTGCACCAGCGCAGCCAGGGCTTGCCGCTCGCGCAGCTCTACCAGGGGGTGCAGACCCAGACCCTCGCCCGCCACCTGCTCGACGACGCCGGAGCCTGGGGGCTGCTCGGCTGGCCCGACGCCGATGTGTTGCTCGCCCACCGCCACCAACCCATTTCGTGCGACCCGCGCGTGATCCACCAGATCTTGCAGGCCATCGACGACGATTGCTCGCTCGAACGCCTGGAGCGGCTCGTGCGGCAAGACCCGGTGCTGGTCTACCGCATCCTGCTGCTGGTGAATTCGGCCGCGTACGGCGGTCGCCACGAAATCGGCTCGCTGCGCCACGCCCTCATGATGCTGGGCTTCCGCGAGCTTGGCCGCTGGCTGTTTGAACAAGCGCCCGGCAGCGAAACCGACAACGACCTTCAACCCGTGCGCGCCGCCATGGTGATGCGCGCCCGCCTCGCGCAACACCTGCTGGCCACCGGGTCTGAGGACAACCTGCGGCTGGAGGTCTACACCACCGCGCTGTTTGCCCACCTCGACAAGCTGCTGCACGCGCCGCTCTCCGATCTGCTGCACAAGCTGCCGCTCTCCGGCCGTTTGTATGACGCCGTGCTGCGCCACGACGGCCCCTACCACCCGCTGCTGGACGTCGCCCGCGCACAAGGCGAGCCCGCGCAACTGCACCGCCTGAGCACCGTGTGCGCCCGCAACGAGGTGAGCCTGGAGCAGGCCAACCGCGCTCTCATCCGCATGCTGGCCACCAGCCGCGACCACGCGGGCGTGCGCTCCGAGCGCCTGGTCTGAGGGTTGGGCTTTGCTCCCTCTCCCTCTGGGGGAGGGCAGGGGTGAGGGCCCGCGCGCTACCATGCCGCCCATGACCGCAGCCACCTTCACCAGCGCCCCCCAAAACACCCCCCACCACACCAGTGCCCTGGTGCTGTTCTCCGGCGGGCAAGACTCCACCACCTGCCTCGCCCAAGCGCTCCAGCGCTTCCCCCGCGTTGAAACCCTCGGCTTCGACTACGGCCAACGCCACAGCGTCGAACTGCAGGCCCGACTGAACGTGTTGCGCGAGCTGCGCGAACAATTCCCTGCGTGGTCAGAACGCCTCGGCGAGGACCACATGCTCGACCTCGCTGTGCTCGGCAAGGTGAGCGAAACCTCCTTGACGCGCGACATGGCCTTCCGCATGGAAGAAAGCGGCCTGCCCAACACCTTCGTGCCCGGGCGCAACCTGCTGTTCCTCACGCTCGCCGCCGCACTCGCCTACCGCCGCGGCATCCAGGTCATCGTCACCGGCGTCTGCGAAACCGATTTTTCAGGCTATCCCGACTGCCGCGACGACACCATGAAAGCGCTGCAAGTGGCGCTGTCTCTCGGCATGGACCACCGCTTCCTCATCGACACCCCGCTCATGTGGATCGACAAGGCCGCCACCTGGCGCATGGCCCACGACCTTGGCGGCCAATCACTCGTCGACCTGATCGTGGAGCACACCCACACCTGCTACCTGGGCGACCGCGAGCACCGGCATGCGTGGGGGTATGGGTGTGGGAGTTGCCCGGCTTGTGAGTTGCGGGCGCGGGGGTGGTTGGGTTACGCGGGCGTTTAGAGGCAGGTGTTTGCTTTGAGGGGCGTTCTGTGGCGGCCTGTCCTCAATCGATCCGCTGCACGCGGTAGACCGGTCGACGGTCTGCGCGCACCTGGGGAACCACCTTTTGTGGAGAGATCGGTGTTGGCCCCGGCCCGCCGATGACGAAGGGCACGCGCTGGTCGGCGATGAGCACCGTTCCGCCCACTGGCGAGGGTGGGATACCCCCTCCGAGGAAAGCACTCATCAGCGGCGCGCCGGAAACCGGTGCACCGGTCTGGAAATTCATCTGGTATGCGCGACCTGTGCCGAGGTTGTTGCACTGTTGCGCGCCTCCGCTTTTGGCCTGGTAGGTGTTGAAGTAGGTCACGCCACCCAATGTCAGGGGGGTGGTCACGACTTGTTCGTACGGTTCGCTGGCGGTCGAGAGTTCGCGGTACCAGCCGCTCACGGCGAGCTTGGGGTCGAGCACCTCGGTGGCGGCGTTCTTCAGCCCGGGGGGCGGGTCGCCGTGGCCCACGACGGGCGTGACGTCTGTGGTGTTGGCATAGGCGTCACGCAGACCGTAGAAGCGATTGCGTGTTTTGGACGCAGTCGACCCAGCGGATGGCTTCTCACGATCGCCGGTTCCCGCCAGCACGATCGTCTGGCTGCCGATGACCACCACACTGGGCGCGTACATGAACTTGCGGCGTTCGCTGGGCTGGGCGTTCGCGTCCCACTGCGCCACGGTGGCGATCTTCGTGATCTTCCATTCGGCCACGCTGCCTTCGTTGGGCGAGCCCGCCGGGGCAAAGGAGGTGTAGCCGGTCAGCGGATCGGAGGTGTTGATGCGCCACACATGGCCGCGCGTGTCCAGTGCATAGAGCAGATCCACGTACCCGTCGCGGTTCACGTCCACGGCGGCGATGTCGGCGGCAAAGCGGCCCGCGTGCGCCATGTTGTCGGCGGTGTCGGCACCAAAGACCCGGTTCAAACGCTCGGCCTGGTCGGAGCCCGGACCGCTCCTGGCGTCCAGCACCACAACGCCCTGGCCACGCTGAACGCCATCGCAGGCGGTACGCGATTCATCGTCTTCGCAGTTGTCGTAGCCTGCGCCGAAAACCACCAAGGGACGTTCGATGCCTTTGACGCGAATGACCACCGGTGTGGACCACGACTGCCCCATGCGGGCGTTGACCGTGCTGTCGTATCGCCACAGCAGCAGCGGTTGACTGGCAGTGGACCCGTCGGGCTTGCGTGTCACGTCGAACGCATAGACGCCCGTACCGCCCCGGCGCATGGTGGGGTAGATCCACAGGCGGGTGATGTCCTGGCCATTGCGCTCCTGGTAGGCCCCGATGGAGCCGTCAAAGAAATGGTCCATGGGCCTGGCGTTCGGCACGCTGACGTTGGGGTACTTGATCAGCGGTTTGTTGGTGCGCACGCGGTCCAGGCGGTCAAAGTGTTCGGGAGCGATGAACGCCCACAATTCGTTGCCGTCTGTGTCGGCCTTGTTGCCGTTGACAGCGCGCAGGGTTCCATCGCCGGAACCGTAGAAGACCACCACGTCGTCGTTGGACGGCGTGGTGGTGGACGCGTTGCCATAGTTCACGGCGAGCGGTCTCGAATGCACCACCGCGCCGTGGACCGTGGGCCTGGTGGCGCTGCCTGGCCTGGCGTGCTGATGAAACGCGACGGTGTCGGACGCGCTGTCGTAAAAGCCATCGCCTGTGTTTTCGCCTCGCAGCCATTTCGCAAGTTCCGCCTTGGCTGGCGTCTGGGTCTGAGCGTCATTGGGGAACGCAGCGAGTTCCGAGCATGCCGCCGTGCGGCAGGTCTGGATGTTGCGCGCTGCGTGGCCAATGGCGCGAAGACGCTGCGCGGCACCTCCGCGCTCCACCTGAGGCCCGTCGGTGAAGTCCGAGTAGAGATGGACCGGCTGGTCCTGCTTCAACGTGCAAGCCCCTGGGCTGTTCATGCCGGTCACGTTGGTCCAATAGTCTGCGCTGTCGGTGGTCCAGAAGCTGGCCGCACACATATCCAGAAAACCGCCGTCCCGCGATTCGTCCACGGCGGGCTCACCCAGTTTGTCGGCCAGTATGAGTTTCTGGCTGGGCGGGGAACCCACGAGCTTGAACTGGTACTGCTTGAGATTGCCTGCCCAACGCTGCTGGGCGTCTCCGTCGGGCCTGAAGACGCCCATGAACACCTGGTTGAGAAACGTGCCCTGGGCGTTCACGCTGACAGGCAGCGAAGCGCTGGAGAACACGCTGTTGACCGAAGCAATCTTGGTGAAGATGTCGCTGAATGCGGTGACGAGACGGTAGACATCTCCCCCCACAGCGAAATAGCCACCTCCGCTGGGGTGTGACTGGGCGGCCATCGATTTCAGCAGTGCGGCCTGTTTGGTGCGGTCGTTCGCGCCTCCATTGACGTCCGGGTTGAAAACGTCCACGGCGAACAGGCGCAGGTTCTGCATGCCCGGCGCCTCGCTCACATCGGTGTCGGTCAAAAAGCGCGCCCATTCGTCGGCCCAACGAACGTCGCTCTTGGCGTTGTTGAGCAGTGGACGGGGATAGATCTGCGCACCCGGTGAGTGCCCCAGCCGATCAAACTGCAACAGACCCGGGTGTGGGGTGGCATTGGTGTCGGACCCGTGTTCCTGGTTGGGCCAGCCGTTGCCCACCAGCACAACATAGTTGTTGCCGCAACTGCTGGCGCTGATCGGGCTTTGGTAGTTCGACAGCGATGGGTCGGTGAAGGCCGACGGGTCTTCGTGGCCGCTCAGGTTGGAATACCGCTGCGGGCCGAACGCGGTGCGACCCTGTGGGCTGCCCGGTGTGCCACTCAGATTCCCTGCCGGGTTGGTCCAGCCGCCAAAGTACTTGAACGCTTCATACAGGGCGGTGCCATAGCCGGCGGAGGCAGGCCCCTTGTAGGCCGGTGCATTGATGTTGGCCGATATGGCGTTCAGGTCGTCGATCAGGTCGGCGCACTCCGCCGCGGTGGCACGTGCGCGCACGGCTTTGCGGATGTAGCCACCCACCACGTTGTTGCCGTCGCGGGTGCCGGCGCTGTTGAACAGCATGAGACCGATGTTGACCGTGATCTTTTTGCTGTCGGGGCCGCAGACCATGGATTCGACCACCAGCTTGAGTGCGCGGGCCTGCAACTGCCCCTGTACCAGCGATGCGTCGTTGCCAAACACCTTGTCCGTGTACATCCTGCAAACCGCGGTTTGTGCCTGGGTGGCAAGCGTGTCGCACTTCGCGCGCACGGTCACCTTGTTCCATGCCTGGCTGCTGGTCGACCAGTTCGAGGTGTTGTCGAGAAAGAAAAGCACGTTGGGTGCCCCCAGCCGGTTGTCTGCCCCGGCGTAGATATCGATGTCCTCAGCCCACGCGGCGGAGCCTCCGAACACGACGAAGGCCAGCACAGCGGGCGGGGCCACGGTGCGCCGCTGCAACAAAAAAAGTGGTTTCATGGAGATGCCTTTCATCAATCGCATTCGTCCAGCGCATCAAGGCCGCGGCGAACCTCAACCCCCTGCGTGATGTTGGCCCTGGCCTGCAGCAGCTTGGGGTCGTCTGTGCGCGCCTGCACCTCGTAGAGCACGCTGGCACACAGGGAGTCGTCGTTGGGAGATCCCGCCGCGCTGGTGTCCACAAGGGTCAGTGGTGTGCTGCCGCTGCCGAAACAGTAGCTGTCGGCTTCAGCCACGTACTGCGCGCCCGCCGGACCTTGTACGAGCTCGGCGTTTTTGATCACGCGGGAGCGCTTGCAGTGCAGGGCCTCCAGCACGACCGCCACGGTCTCGCTGGACACAGCCTCGAAACCGGCCAGATTGCCCAGGTTGACCTGCACACGCTCACCTGTCTCGTAGGGCGTCCAGCTGGTGACCTCTGTGCTGAGAAAGATGTCAAGTGCGCCGTGTGCGGCACTGGCGGCCTCGGTGCGCACCTGATCGTTGTTGACGACCCGGGTGTGCAGCGTGGTGAGCTGGAACACGTTTGCTGCGATCAATGTGATGACCAGCAGCATCACCAGACCGATCAGCAAGGTGATGCCAC
>JAJNQE010000009.1 GCA_021154985.1 Hydrogenophaga sp. | reverse complement strand
GCACCAGGTTCTTGGCCAGCAGCGCGATCACCGCCAGCACCGCCAGGCAGAACAGGTACTTGCTGGCCGCGCTCTCCAGCGGCAGGCCAAACACCTGCAGGTTGGACACCGAGACCGAACCCGATGGGGTGTCCAGCGTGAACCACTTGATGCGCAGGAACATCCAGTCGGCGAAGAACTGCGCGGCCAGCGTGGCCACCGCGAGGTACAGGCCGCGCACGCGCAGGCTGGGCAGGCCGAACAGGATGCCGAAGGCGGTGGCGCACAGACCCCCCAGGATGAGCGCCGGGATCAGCGGCATGCCGGGCACGCGCACGAAGAAGTTGTAGGCACCGTACGCCCCCACGGCCATGAAGGCGCCCGAACCGAGCGAGATCTGCCCGCAGTAGCCCACCAGGATGTTCACGCCCACCGCGGCCAGCGAGAAGATCAGGAACGGGATCAGGATGGCGCGCATCAGGTAGTCGCTGGCGACCATGGGCACGGCCGCGAAGGCCAGCGCGATCAGCGCGCCGATGAGCCAGCGGTCCTGCGCGATCGGGAAGATCTGCTGGTCGGCGCTGTAGGAGGTCTTGAACTGACCGTTTTCGCGGTAGAGCATGGTGAGCTTCTCTTTTATTCAGTTGGGGTCAGAGCACATTTGCGGCGCAAATCGTGGTCTGACCCGCAAGTTATTCAGGCCTGGTCAGACGCGGTCGATGATCTTTTCGCCGAACAGCCCTTGCGGCCGGAACAGCAGGAAGACAAGCGCCAGCACATACGCAAACCAGATCTCGATGCCCCCACCCACGAAGGGCCCGAGGTACACCTCGGAGAGCTTCTCGCCCACGCCGATGATCAAGCCGCCGAGGATGGCGCCGGGCACCGAGGTGAGGCCACCGAGAATCACGACGGGCCGCGCGCGCAAGGCCACCGTCGTGAGCGAGAACTGCACGCCCAGCTTCGAGCCCCAGATCATCCCGGCCACCAAGGCCACGAGCCCGGCCACGCACCACACGATGACCCAGATGCGGTTGAGCGGAATGCCGATCGATTGCGCGGCCTGGTGGTCGTCGGCCACCGCGCGCAGCGCGCGGCCGGTGGCGGTTTTCTGGAAGAACAGCGAGAGCACGATCACGAGCGCGGCGGCGATGGCGGCGGCGATGATGTCGTCCTGGTTGAGCAGCAAGCCACCCTGGAATACCGAGTCGAGCACGAACACCGGATCCTTGGGCATACCGATGTCGATCTTGTAGATGTTGCTGCCGAAGATCGACTGGCCCAGGCCGTCGATGAAGTAGGTGATGCCCAGCGTGGCCATCAACAGCGTGGCGGCTTCCTGGTTGACCAGGTGGCGCAGCACCAGCCGCTCGATCAGCCAGGCCATGGCGAACATGAGCGCACCGGCCAGTACGAAGGCCGCGACGTTGGCCAGCACCTTGCTCTCGATGCCGGTCCACTGCGGAATCCATTCCGAGAAGCGGGCCATCGCCAGCGCGGCGAACAACACCATCGCGCCCTGCGCGAAGTTGAACACGCCCGAGGCCTTGAAGATCAGCACGAAGCCCAAGGCCACCAGCGAATACAGCATGCCGACCATCAGGCCGCCGAACAGAGTCTCTAAAAAGAATGCCATCGTCGTGCCCTGTCAGTGTGAAGTGCCGAGGTAGGCGCTGATGACCTCCTCGTTGTTGCGGACCTCGTCGGGGGTACCGTCGCCGATCTTCTTGCCGTAGTCGAGCACGACGACACGGTCGGAGATGTCCATCACCACACCCATGTCGTGCTCGATCAGCACGATGGTGGTGCCGAACTCGTCGTTCACATCCAGGATGAAGCGGCTCATGTCCTGCTTCTCCTCCAGGTTCATGCCCGCCATCGGCTCGTCCAGCAGCAGCACCTTGGGCTCCATCGCCAGCGCGCGCCCCAGGTCCACGCGCTTCTGCAAACCGTAGGGCAACTGCCCCACCGGCGTCTTGCGGTGCGCCTGGATCTCCAGGAAGTCGATGATGTGCTCGACGAACTCGCGGTGCGTCTCCTCTTCCTTCTGCGCCCCGCCAATGCCAAACGGGTTGCGGATCGCCTGCATGAACAGGTTGCTCTTGATGCGCAGGTTGCGCCCGGTCATGATGTTGTCGATCACGCTCATGCCCTTGAAGAGCGCCAGGTTCTGGAAGGTGCGCGCAATCCCCATCTCCGCCACCTGGCGGCTGTTCATGTGTTTGAAGGTCTGGCCCCGGAAGCTGATCGCGCCTTCCTGCGGCTGGTACACCCCGTTGATGCAGTTGAGCATGGAGCTCTTGCCCGCCCCGTTGGGTCCGATGATGGCGCGCACCTCGTGCTCGCGCACGTCGAAGCTGATGTCCGTCAGCGCCTTCACCCCGCCAAAGCGCAGGCTGATGTTCTTCACGTCGAGCACGACGTCGCCGATCTTCTTGGTGTTCACACTTGCGCTCATGCTGCGGCCTTCACGGGAGAGAACACCTTCGCATCGCTGAGCTTGAGCGTGGCGCTGACCGAGCCGGTGCGCCCGTCCTCGAACTTCACCTGCGTCTCGATGTACTGCTGCGTGCGCTCGCTGTACAGCGCATCGACCAGTGCGGCGTACTTCTCGGCGATGAAGCCCCGGCGCACCTTGTTCGTGCGCGTGAGCTCCCCGTCGTCCGCATCCAGCTCCTTGTGCAGCACCAGGAAGCGGCTGATCTGGCTGCCCGCGAGCAGTTCGTCGCGGCTCAGGTCGGCGTTGACCTTCTCCACGCACTCGCGGATCAGTTCGTACACCTCGGGTTTCTGCGCCAGGTCGGTGTAGCCCGCGTACGGCAGGTTGCGCCGCTCGGCCCAGTTGCCCACCGCCTCGAAGTCGATGTTGACCATCACGCACACGCGCTCGCGCTGGTCGCCATAGGCCACCGCCTCCTTGATGTACGAGAAGAACTTCAGTTTGTTCTCCACGTACTTGGGCGCAAACATCGAGCCGTCGTGCGCACCGCCCTTGATGCGGCCCACGTCCTTCACGCGGTCGATGATCTTCAGGTGCCCGTTGGCGTCGATGAAGCCGGCATCGCTGGTGTGGTACCAGCCGTCGGCCGTGAGCACCTCGGCCGTGGCCGCCTCGTTCTTGTAGTAGCCCTTGAGCAGCCCGGGGGACTTCACCAGGATCTCGCCGCTCTCGCTGAGCTTGATCTCCACGCCCTCGCAGGGCACGCCCACGGTATCGGCGCGCGCCTGGTTGTCGGGCTGCAGGCAGACGAACACCGCGGTCTCGGTCGAGCCGTAGAGCTGCTTGAGGTTGATGCCGATGCTGCGGTAGAAGCTGAAGAGGTCGGGCCCGATCGCCTCACCGGCGGTGTAGGCCACGCGAACGCGGCTCATCCCCAGGTTGTTGCGCAGCGGGCCATAGACCAGCCAGTCGCCCAGGCGGTACTTGACCGTATCCAGCAGCCCGATGGGCTTGCCGTCCATGCGGTCGGGGCCCACGCGCCGGGCCAGCGCCATGCAGGTGTGGAACATCTTGCGCTTGATCGCACCGGCGTCTTCCATGCGGATCATGACGCTGGTGAGCAAGCCTTCGAACACGCGCGGCGGCGCGAAGTAGTAGGTCGGCCCGACTTCCTTGAGGTCGATGGTGACGGTGGAGGCCGACTCGGGGCAGTTGACCACGTAGCCGGCCACCAGCCACTGCGCGTAGCTGAAGATGTTCTGCCCGATCCAGGCCGGGGGCAGGTAGGCCAGCACTTCGTCGGCCGGGGTGAGCTTGTCGAAGGCCGAGCCGACCTGCGCGCGGTTGATCAGGGTGTGGTGGGTGTGCACCACCCCCTTGGGGTTGCCGGTGGTGCCGCTGGTGAAGAACATCGCGGCCACGTCATCGGGCTGGCCCAGCTCGACTTGCTGGCGGAAGAGTTGCGGGTGGGCCTGGGCCTCGACGCGGCCCGCGGCGATCAGCGCTTCCATCGCGCCCAGGCCGGGCTGGTCGTAGTTGCGCAGGCCGCGCGGGTCGTCGTAGTAGATGTGGCTCAGTTGCGGGCAGCGCTCGCGGATCTCCAGCATCTTGTCGACCTGCTCCTGGTCCTCGACAACGCAAAAGCGCACCTCGGCGTTGTTGATCGGGAAGACGCACTCGGCGGCCACCGCGTCCTGGTACAGCGGGATCGGGATCGCGCCCAGCGACTGCGCGGCCAGCATGGTGGCGTACAGGCGCGGGCGGTTGGCACCGATCACCACCATGTGCTCGCCGCGCT
>JAJNQE010000008.1 GCA_021154985.1 Hydrogenophaga sp. | reverse complement strand
TTGCTGGAGACCGCGCGCGCCAAGCTGGTGGAGGCGGCCAAGGACGCCGGGGTCGAGCTGAAGCAGACCTTTGCCAAGGAGGGCAAGGAGCTGGGCCGCAAGGCCGGGCGCTACGCACATGCCCGCCAGTTCAAGCGCATGCGCCGGGCCATCAAGCGCCAGCGCACCATCGTCGGGCGCCTGCAGCGTGAGATTGAGCGTAAGGCCAGCGCCATTGGAGCCGCTGTGCGGGAGGCGCTGGGTAAGACCTTGAACAAGGCCGCGCGCATCAACGCCCAGAGCGGCCAGCGCAAAGCCGTCGATGGGCAGCGCAAGCTCTACAGCTGGCACGCGCCCGAGGTGGACTGCATCAGCAAGGGCAAGGCGAGAACACCTTACGAGTTCGGGGTGAAGGTGGGCATTGCCAGCACGCTGCACGGCAACCTGATCGTGGGCGCGCGGGCCTTCCACGGCAACCCGTATGACGGGCACACCTTGGCAGAGCAACTGGAGCAGGCCACGATCCTGATGCAGGACAGCACAGCCAAACCGGCGACGGCCTTCGTGGATCTGGGCTACCGGGGCGTGGACGCGGACAACCCAGATGTGCACATCGTGCACCGAGGCAAGGCCAAGAGGATCAGCGAAGAGGAGAGACGGCTGCTTAAACGACGCCAGGCCATCGAACCCATCATTGGCCACCTCAAGAGCGACCATCGCATGGAGCGCTGTCACCTCAAGGGCGAACAGGGCGATCGGCTGCACGCGGTGCTGTGCGCGGCGGGCTACAACATCCGCTGGCTGCTGCGGATGATTGCAAGGAAGGGGGTGGCCTTCCTGCAGCGGCTTTACTTGCGCCTGTGCCAGATCGTGGGCCTATCGCCGAACTGGTCTCGGATGCCCCACAAGCCACTTGTTCACGCACTCACCAGGTCAACACCGCGTGTGGCCTTGGCGTCAATCTGAATAAATCAGGGCCGACGAACTACCCTCGTGGCTGCAGGCGCACGCTGGCGATGAAGCCGGAGTGAACGAGGCGATGGCCCACTCACACGAAACACACCCAACAAACACTCATGCTCGCCAACCTCACCCCCTTCCTCCTCCACTGGGCCATCACCGCCCTCTCGCTCTGGGTGGCGAGCCATCTGTTCAAGGGCATCCGCTTCGGCAGCACGGGGGCGCTGGTGGTCTCGGCCCTGCTGCTGGGCCTGGCCAATGCGGTGGTGCGGCCGCTGCTGGTGGTGCTCACGCTGCCCTTGACGCTGCTCACCTTCGGCCTGTTTCTGCTGGTGATCAACGCGCTCATGCTGCTGCTGGTGGCCAAGGTGGTGAACGGCTTCAAGGTGGACGGCTTCTGGACGGCGCTGTGGGCCAGCCTGTTCATCTCGCTGCTGAGCCTGGTGCTCGGCGCGTTTTTGCTGGGCGGCTCGCCCGAATTCACCATTCAAACCAGCCCGGCACCGGGGTCGGTGTGGCTGTGAGGCGCTACCGGTCCACGCGGCGTAAACGCATAAATTGTTTCTCATACTTGACAAAATAGTCATTTTGATCAAAATAAGAAACAAATGCCAACCCGCCCTCCACCCCCGTCAGACGAAAGCACCGCCCAGTTGCAAGCCCTGGGCGAGCAGATTCGTGCACGCCGCAAAGCCCTGCGGGTGAGCAGCACGGCGGCGGCAGAGGCGGCGGGCATGTCGCGGGTGACGCTGCACCGCATCGAGAAGGGCGAACCTTCGGTGGCGGCAGGCGCCTGGGCCAATGCCATGGGGGCGCTGGGCATGACGCTGCTGGCCCGAAACGCAGAGGACGCCCGCGCCTCAGGCGCAAGCCCGGCTGACCTCACCCAATGGATACCGGTGCGTGTGCGTCTGGCGGACTACCCGCAGCTGAAGGCCCTGGCCTGGCAGGTGCACGGCACCGACACGCTCACGCCCATCGAAGCGTTGGGCATCTTTGAGCGCAATGCGCGCCATCTGGACACCGCCGCCATGTCGGTCGCCGAGCGGGCGCTGTGGCAGGCGTTGCGCACGGGTCTGGGGGGCGGCGCGTCGGCGGACAGGTCGGATGTTTGAGCGCCCACACCATCAGCGCATTGCGCATGTGCTGGCCGCGCTGGACGGCGATGCGCTGCGCCAGCACGGTTGCCTGTTCGGTGGTGGCACCTGCATCGCCCTGCGCTACGGCGAGTACCGCGAATCGGTGGACATCGACTTTCTGGTGTCTGACGCTGCGGGCTACCGGGAACTGCGCCAGTTGCTCACCGGCCCGGCTGGGCTCAATGCCGTGGTGCGCCCGGGTGCCCAGCCGCTGACGATGCTGCGCGAAGTACGCGCCGATCAGTACGGCTTGCGCACGGTGGTGCAGATGGATGGGCAGGCCATCACGTTCGAGATCGTTCGCGAGGCACGCATGGCGCTGGAAGCGCCGGCCAACGGCGATGTGGTGTGTGGCGTCCGCACGCTCACGCCACTGGACATGGCGGCGTCCAAACTGCTGGCCAATTCAGACCGGTGGGCAGACGACAGCGTGTTCAGCCGGGACGTGATCGACCTGGCCATGATGGGCCTGCCCTTGCCGCTGCTTCGCCTGGCCTTGGCCAAGGCCGAACAGGCCTATGGCCCAGCGGTGGCGCGAGACCTCACCAAGGCCATTGACCGCCTGCAAGAGCGCCAGGGCTGGCTGGAGCGCTGCATGCAGGCCATGGCCATGACGCTGCCCAAGGCGGTGCTCTGGCAAAAGATCCGCTCGCTGCGCAAGCTGCTCAAGCCAGTCTGAACCCGGCCCGCTGGCCACGCAGATCAGGCCGCCAAGGCCTAAGGCAGCTTCGCAATCACCTTGATCTCGAAATCAAAGCCGTAGAGCCAGGTCACGCCGACGCCGGTGAGCGTGGGGTACGGTGCGTCGCCCCAATGCTGGGTGAGCTCTGTCCAGATGGTTTCAAACTTGGGCTCGGGATCGACGATGAAGACGGTCACGTCGACCACGTCTTTGAACGTGCAGCCGGCGGCCGAGAGGATGGCGTTGAGGTTGTCGAACGCGAGCTTGACCTGGGCTTTCAGGTCGGGCTCGGGTGAACCATCAGGGCGGCTGCCCACCTGGCCCGAGACGAACAGAAAACCGTTGGAGCGGATCGCTGGAGAGTAGCGGTTCTTGTCATAGAGCGCCTGGCGCCCGGCCGGGAAAACAACATCACGTGAAGACATGCAGATACCTCTGGGTTGATTGGGAGTGGGTTCACTCTAGGCACTCGCGGCCCGCGGATAAACAGGCCAGTCGCACAATGACTGTTTGGCATTCCCAAACAATCTGAGGGGTGAGGAACCGACATGGACCGATTCGATGCAATGCAGGCTTTTGCCCGCGTGGTGGAAGCCGGCAGCTTCACCAAGGCGGCGCAGACGCTGCACATGAGCAAGACCACAGTGACGCAACTGGTGCAGCAGCTGGAGGCGCGCCTGCGCGTGAAGCTGCTGAACCGCACCACGCGGCAGGTGAAGGTCACCGCCGATGGCGCCGCGTATTACGAGCGCGTGGTGCGCCTGCTGGCCGACCTGGAAGACGCGGACACCAGCCTCTCCAGCGCCGTGGCTTCGCCGCGCGGGCGCCTGCGGGTGGATGTGCCCAGCCCGCTGGCCCGCCTGATCCTCATGCCAGCGCTGCCGGCGTTTCATGCGCGCTACCCCGAGATCCAGTTGCACATGGGCGCTAGCGACCGCATGGTGGACCTGATCGGCGACAACGTGGACTGCGTGCTGCGCGGCGGCGAAGTCACCGACCCTTCGCTCATCGCACGCCACGTGGGCGATCTCCCGATCGGTGTGTACGCGGCACCGGGCTACCTGGCGCTCGCGGGCACACCGCTGCACCCGGTCGAGCTCGAAGGCCCGCACCACCACACCGTGGGCTTTCTGCGCTCGCGCAGCGGCACTGTGGCGCCCCTGGAGCTGCAACGCGACGGCGAGCGGATCACGGTGCAAAGCCGCCATGCGGTGGCGGTGGACGACGGCAACGCCTACCTGGCGGCCGGCGTGGCGGGCATGGGCGTGTTGTGGCTGCCGCAATACATGGCCCGCGAGCACGCAGCCCGTGGCGAGCTGGTGCCGCTGTTTAAAGGCTGGCACTGCGACGCCATGCCGATGTACGTGGCCTTCCCACCCAACCGACATGTGAGCGCGAAGCTGCGGGCCTTCATTGACTGGGTGGTGAGTCTGATGGCGGTGCATGCGCCGGTGGGCTCGCAGCTGCGGAACCCCAAGACGTGAGCCAGCGGGAGGGCCCGAAGGTATGAGGCCTCCGTTACAAAGCCTGTAAAAAAACAGTCGAAAATCTTTACAAATACTTTTGGAAGAATTTTGTTTATTTCATTTATATCAATGACTTAGAAGAATTTGTATTGGTGGCATGGGTCATGCTTTGTGTATTCCGATTGCGGAAGATTCGCAACACCTCAGATGCATTTGCATGACCCAAACGACAAAGGAAACTTCATGAAAGCAAAGATCTTCTCAATAGCAGCCTTGGTACTGGCGGCCTTTTCGGCCAACGCAGCCTTGGTTCCAGTGACCCTGTCGGGTTCAACCGTATGGGGAAGCGACTACGGGAATACGTTCACCTACACCGAAGGTGGCGTGACGGTCACCGCCAGCGCGTGGTCGCTGACTAGTGCCGGTGGTACGTTCCAGTCTTCTCAACTCAACCGTTTTGACACCGGCCTAGGCGTCTGCGACCGATCCGAAGGCAAGCGATGCGACTCCCCCCAGCATCAGGTGGACAACGTAGGTTCCTACAATTTCGTGCTGTTTCAGTTCAGCGCCCTCGTAGATCCACTGACTGTTGTTATCAACCCCGTGAACAACAATCCTGACTACGACCGTGATGTGAGCTACTGGACCGGTATTAGCGCTGAGAGCCTCTACGGAAAAACAGTCGCCCAGCTTTCGGCAATGGGTTTCGGAGACCGCAAAGACGCCAACGCCTCGGCAGATGATGACGCACTCACTGTGAGTTTGGTCAGCCCTCTGGCGAATAGCTTGCTCTTCGGCGCTTCGATGTTCGATAGCCATGACCGCGACGACTGGTTCAAGATCACCTCGATCAAGTTCGACTACACCGCACCCCCTCCAGTCCAGGTACCCGAGCCAGGCAGCCTGGCCCTGATCGCCTTGGCCCTGGGTGGCCTGGGCCTGGCCCGCCGCCGTCGCGCAGCCTGAGTTGTCGCGTCGCCGGCCAGGCCGGCGACTGTGGAACAGCCTTGAACAAGGGGCGCCAATCGAAAAGTTGGCGCCCCTTGTGCCGATTGGGCGCCAGCCGTGAAGCAAGGCAAACTCGCCCACCATGGCACGCCGTCCCCACCACCACGTCTACGTGATCGAGCTGCACAAAGACGTGTTGCTCGAAGCCCGCTTTCGCAAGAACAACCCGGGCTACATCGACGGCAAACCCTGTGTGTACGTGGGCATGACCGGGCTGGACCCGGACGTGCGTTTCGACAAGCACAAGGCGGGCATCCAGTCGAACGCTTACGTGATGAAGTACGGGCTGCGCCTGTTGCCCGACCTGTACGAGGGCTTCAACCCGATGACGTACGCGGACGCGGTGGACAAGGAGATCGAGGTCGGGATCGACCTGCGCTCGGCCGGCCTCGGGGTGTGGCAGGCCTGATCAGTGCGTGTTGCCGGCACCCAGCGCGGCGTCGTGCTGAACCTGCATGGCGCAGCGCACGGCCAGGCGCAGGCCGCGCACGATCTCGTCCAGCGGCATGCCGGGTGTGCCCTGCTCGGGCAGCCACGGCACGTGAATGAAACCGCCCCGTGTGTGCTTCAAGCCGCGCTGCGAGGCCAGCGCGTGCATGAGGCCGTAGAACACGTGGTTGCAGACAAAGGTGCCGGCGGTTTGCGACACCTCGGCGGCCACGCCGTGGGTTTGCAGCTCGGCCAGCATGGCCTTGATGGGCAGGCTGGTGAAGTACGCGGCGGGTGCGCCGGGCTTCACGGCGGTGTCCACGGGCTGTGCGCCTGCGTTGTCGGCAATGGGCGCGTCGTTCACGTTGATGGCCACGCGCTCCAGAGAGATCGCCTTGCGCCCACCGGCCTGGCCCACACACACCACCAGGGCGGGCTGGTGTTGTTTCAGCAAGGCGGACAGTTCGCGCAGCGAAGCGTCGAACACGGTGGGCAGTTGTGCCGCGACCACCTTGTGGCCGCGCACCTGTGTGCCGTGCAAGGCGCGCACGGCCAGCCAGCTGGGGTTGAGCGTGGCGCCGCCGAAGGCGTCAAAACCGGTGAGCAGGATCTTGTTCGTCATGTGAAGGTCCGATATTCATCCGCGCAGCGCGCCGGGCGCCAGGCCGTCCAGCGAATGCGGCCCGATGGCTGCGCGGATGAGCCGCAGCGTGGGGTGGCCCACGGCGGCGGTCATGCGGCGCACCTGCCGGTTGCGACCTTCGGCAATCACCAGTTCCAGCCAGCTGGTGGGGATGGCCTGGCGAACGCGCACGGGCGGGTCGCGCGGCCAGAGGGGTGAGGGCTCGGGCATGGCGCGCGCGCGGGCCGGGCGCGTGGGGCCATCGTTGAGCTGCACGCCCTGGCGCAGCGCCTGCAAGGCGGTTTCGTCGGGCACGCCTTCCACCTGCACCCAATAGGTTTTTTCCATCTTGTGGCGCGGGTCGCTGATGCGGGCCTGCAGCTGGCCGTCGTTGGTGAGCAGCAGCAGGCCTTCGCTGTCGGCATCGAGCCGGCCGGCCACGTACACGCCGGGGATGTCGATGAAGTCCTTGAGCCCGCGCCAGCGGCCCTCGGGCGTGAACTGGCTCAAGACGCCGTAGGGTTTGTTGAAGCAGATCAGGCGGGACGGGTGCGAGGGAGATGCCGAAACCATGGCGGGCAGCTTAGCACCGGGTGGGTCGAAACCGGGGTGGCGAATCCGTCGTGTCGGGGTGGACACCACCGCGCTGTTCGCTCCACCATCACCCCCTCTGAAAGGACTCCCCATGACCACCGGCACCGTCACCCTGCACCGCGTCTTGCCCGCTCCGCCCGAGCGGGTCTACCGCGCTTTTCTTGACCCGGACGCCATGGCCAAGTGGCTGCCGCCGCACGGCTTCACCGGCCGCGTGCTGCAGATGGACGCACGCGTGGGCGGCGGCTACCGCATGCAGTTCACCAATTTCAGCAGCGGGAAGGTCATGGCCTTTGGCGGTCGGTACCTGGAGCTGGTGCCCAACGAGCGCATCGTGAACACCGATGCGTTTGACGACCCGAACCTGCCCGGCGAGATGCGCAACACCATCACGCTCAAGGCGGTTTCGGTGGGCACCGAACTCACGGTGGTGCAAAGCGGCATTCCGGCGGCCATCCCGGCCGAAGCCTGCTACCTGGGTTGGCAGGAATCGTTGCAGTTGCTCACGCAGCTGGTGTCGGCAGAGATCGCGGACTGAGCGCGCGCAGCCGCTGGTGGGGCTCGCTGTCTCGGTCCAGCGCCACGCTGCGCTTGGCACTGAGGTAGTGGGTGGTGAACACGTCGAGCCAGGAGGCCAGGCTCTGCGCGGCGTGCGTTTCGCCCGCCATCGCCAGGCACAGCGCCGCCACCTCCGAGGTGCAGAAATGGCTTTCGCGGGCCGAACGGCGCAGCCGGTAGTTGGACACCTGATCGGGGTGCAGGCTGAGCACGGGCAGCGCATCAAGGTAGCTGCTCTTGCGGAACATCTTGCGGGCTTCGGACCAGGTGCCGTCGAGCAGCACGAACAGTGGTTTCTTCCCGCCTTCGGTAGTGCGTGGCAGCTCGGTCACCAGCCGCTCGGGCGGCACAAATTCGCCGGGAAACACCAGCACAGGCTGCCACTGCGGGTCGGCCAGCAGGGCGGGCAGGCCCGGGTCCACCTCGGTGCGGGACCAGCCAAAGGCCCAGGTATCGGCCACCACGTCGGCCACCAGCCAGCCGGTGTTGCTGGGCTTGAGCGCTTCGATGTCGCCCATGACCAGGCACACCCCGGCGCGGGTGGTCACCTGCGGGCGCAAGGCGCACACGCAATGGCTCGCCACCAGGCGACAACCCGCGCAGCGCCCGCCCCCCGAGCCGCGCGCCACAAACGGCTTGGCGCTGGCGGCCAGGCGCGCGTGGCGCAGGCGCGAAACGGCGTGGTCGGGTGCGCTGGTGTGTGGCGACGGATTCACAAGTTGCATGGGCTGGACTGTAGGCGCATCGGGCTGCGGGGCCCGTGGTGGCGCGCGCGAGACACGTCCGCTGGGCGATACACCGCCCGGGTATCCAGCGTGACAAATGTCGCAGGGTTTTCGCACCCGGCCCACCACAATCCGCCGCATGCCCGTTTTTGAAATTGCAATCTGGTCGGCGATGCTGGGAGGCTTGTTGACACTGTCGGCTGTCGCGCTGGGCGACGCACTGACCAGCCGTTCCCTCGCTTCCGGGCGCAATGTGCTCTTCCTGCTGATCGCGGGCACCAGTTGCGTGGTGATGACAGGGCTGCCCGAGGTGTTCTTTCCTGCGCTGCCCGAGCGGCTGTTGATGGTGCTCAAGGCGGGCCTGGGCCCGCTGGCGGGCGCCATGGGCTTGTATTACTTGAGCAACTGGCTCGGTGGCGTGCGCGAAGACTCGCTGGTGCACCGCTTCACGGTGATGGGTGGTGCGGTGCTGCTGCTGGCGGCGCTGGCGCTGGCCGCCGTGGCGACCCGGGTCACGCCGGCCCGCTTCCCCGACCTGCTGGCGCTGGCCGCTGCGGTGAACATGGTGCCGGTGCTGCTGGCCATGCTGGCGGTGCGCCGCGCCCACCAGCTGGGCGATCCGCTGGCGCGCTGGATGGCGGTGGGCATCGTGTGCCTGGCGGCCACCACCGCCGGCCTGTACGCCCGGGGCCTGAATGTGAGCGGTCTGGGGCTGGGCACCTGGCTGGCCACGGCCACCGCCACGGTGGCCTATTTCCTGATTGCTTCGGTGCTGGCCTTGCTGCGCAACCAGCACAACCGGCGGCTGGCGCGCCTGTCCCGCCTGGACCAGGGCGCCGAGCCGGCCACCGGCCTGCCCACGGGCGCGACCCTGCTCACCGAGGTCGAACATGTCTTCTGGCGGACCGCGCGCCGTGGCGGGGTGTGCACGGTGGTGTGCCTGCACATCAGCAACCTCTACGAACTGACCGACGATCCCGGCCAGGGCACCGAGCACCAGATCCTCACCACGCTGGCCGCTCGCGTGCGCCGGGCCGCCGGTTTCCGGTGCGTGGTGGGCCTGTACCACCCGCGCTGTTTTGTCGTGGTCATCACCAGCGACAAACTCACCGAAGCCACGCTGGAAGTGGTCACCCGGTTGCGCGCCACCGTGCCCATGCCGCTCACGGTGATGGATTCGAAGCAGGCCTACCTGCCGTTTGCACCGCAGGTGGGCATGGGCGTGGTCACGCTGGAACCCGACGGCCTCACCCCGATGGAGGTGATCAACCAGGCCGAGCGGCGCGCACTCGCGTCGGTGGGCGAGCAGCATCCGATGTCGGAACACGACATCGCCACCACCCCTGCCTCGCTCGAGTGAGCGCTGGTGCACGCCGGCACTTCACCCATAAGTCCTCACCCGCTCAGCCGCATTAGGACAAAGCAACTCCACGCCCCGCCAGGCCCGCACGGCCAGCCGCCCAGTCGTCGGTTTCGTCGGCCTGCAACACCGCCAGGGGAAGCTTCAGGGCACGATGCCGTGGCATGCCAAAAGAACAGGATCTCCCGCGCCAGGCGACACCGTCGCCACGCAAACCCGGCCGCCGCAAGCAAGACCCCATGCTCATCAACGGGCTGAGCGCCTTGCTGGCGGGTGGTGGTTTGTGGGTGCTCTCGCTGGTGATGGACCACCAGGCCAACTTCAAGGTCGCGGCCCGCGCCTTGCTCGCACCGGCCTGGATGGCCCTGGCGGTGGGTGTTGCGCTGCTGCTGCTGCACGCGGTCATCAAGCGGCGCACCCGGTTCGAAGCGGCCATGTTGCTGCGCCAGCATTCCACCTTTCACGAGCCCATGCCACCGGTGCTCGTGACGCCCAAGCGCAATGCGGCGAAGCCAGCCGTCCGCAAGAAGCGCCCGACGCCGGTCAGCGTCGACTGAGCGGGCACCCAGGTCTCACTTCTGGATCGGATTGGCCGTGAGCAACGCGGCCGAGTAGGCGCGCATGAACTCGCGCGCCTTCTCCGGGTGGGGCGCGGTGAGCCAGGCGCCGTAAGCACCTTCGTTCAAGATCGCCGGCATGCGCTTTTCGCTGCCGGGTTGGCCGTAGCGGTGCATCAGCGCGTGGCTGTTGGCGTTCACCGTGAGCACGCAAAAGCTGACGATCACCTCGTCGCCTGCGCCCTGCCAGCGCTCCCACAAACCCGCCACCCCCATGGGCTTGCCATCCACCCGCGTGATGCGCGTCGGCACGGGTTTGCCGCTGCGCAGATCGTCGAGTTGGAACGACATCATGGGCACGATGCAGCGCTGCGCGCCCATCCAGGCATCGCGAAAGTTGTTGGAGGTGGTGACGATCTCGCTGCGCGCGTTCACCAGCTTGGTGGAGCGCAGCTTGGCGTCGGACGCCGACTTGACCCAGGCAGGCACCAGGCCGAACTGACCCGAAACGAGCTCAAACCCAGCCGGATCGGACTCGGCGGCCAGGCGCCGCACGAACAGACCGGGTTTGCGCGGCCACACGTCGCGCCCGGCCGGTGTGTCGGGCGCGGGCACGTTGAAAACATCGGGGTAAAGGCTGGCCTGCTGCAGGCTCTCGAATTGGGTACTCATCGACCCATGCTAGCCGATGGCCCGAGCGGGGCCTGCCCCACAATGCAGCCATGACCGCCCTGCCCTCCAGCCCCGCCGCCGACCGCAACAAACAACCGATCCTGGAGACGCTGCAGCGGGTGTTGCCCGAGCGGGGCATGGCGCTGGAAATCGCGTCCGGCACCGGCCAGCACGCCACCTGGTTTGCCGCCGGGCTGCCCGGCTGGCAATGGCAGCCCACCGACCTTCAGGCCAGCGCCATGGCCACCATCGCCGCCTGGACCGAACAATCGGGGGTGCGCAATGTGCTGCCGCCCATGCGGCTCGACGTGACCTCGTCCCAGTGGCCCGACGAGGGCGATCTGTTTGGCGAGGCGTTTGGCGAGACCTTCGACGCGGTCTACTGCGCCAACATGCTGCACATCGCCCCGTGGGCCGCCTGCGCCGGCCTCATGCAGGGTGCCGCCCGCGTGCTCACGCCCAACGGCCTGCTGGTGACCTACGGCCCCTACTTCGAGGACAGCGTGCCCACCTCGCCGGGCAATCTCGCGTTTGACGAAAGCCTGCGCGGCACCCATCCCGAGTGGGGCATCCGCCACCTCGCGGCGGTGGCGGCAGAGGCGGCCAGGGCGGGCTTGCGCCTGCGCGAACGCCACGCCATGCCGGCCAACAACCTGCTGCTGGTGTGGGAACGGGAACCACGGGCCCCGCTCTGAGCTCCATCTTGTCCTTTCGACGCACCTGGAACCCGATACCCATGCTCAAGAACCTCAAAGACCTGTTCGACAACCTCGCGGCCAGCCTCACAGCGCCCGCCGGCGCCCTGCTGCCGGCCGAGCACGCACACACCTTGCAACTCTCCACGGCCGTGCTGCTGGTGGAGGTGATGCGGGCCGAGCCCGACCTCAAGGACAGCGAGCGCAAAGCGGTCATCAACGCGCTGCGACGCAAGTTCGACCTGAGCGACGACGAGCTCGATCGCCTGCTGGAGCTGGCCAGTGAGACCGCCCGCACCGCCTACGACTACCAGCGCTTCACCGGCCTGATGAACGAGCGTTTCACCCAGCCCGAGAAGATCAGCGTGGTCGAGGCCATGTGGGAAGTGGCCTTTGCCGACCACCACCTGGACGCCAACGAACACCACGTGATCAGCAAGGTCGCCGGCCTGCTGCACGTGACCCATGGCGAGTACATTGCCGCCAAGCTGCACGCCCAGGCCGCGGCCCAGGGTTGAAGCACAGCGCCCACACACGCCGCAACCGAACTTTGCTCGCCCGGCAAGGCGCGTTCACCGAGCAGATACATGGTGGGCACACCATGAAGGCTCACCAACCCCCCAAGGAGTCCACTCCATGAAACCCCGAAACCTCGTTGCATACGCCCTCGCCGCCGCCACGCTGAGCATCAGCTCCCTGTCTTACGCTCAGGGGAACCCCAACGGCGGGCGCTTTGAGAAGCCCACGCTGGAGCGCATGGACGACCGGCGCGATGACCGACGGGATTTCCGCGCGGACCGCCGTGACGACCGGCGCGACTTCCGCCAGGAGCGCCGCGAAGACCGCCGCGATTTCCGGCACGATCGCCGAGCCGACCGCCACGACCACCGCCATGGCCCCCAGGTGCGCTACTACCAGGCTCGCGGCCCCCATTTCCAGCGTGGGCGCTACATTCCGGTTGAGTACCGCAGCCGCCAGTACGTGGTGGTGAACCCCTACCAGCACCGCCTGTACGCGCCACCGCGTGGCCAGCACTGGGTGCAGGTCGGCAGCGACTACGTGCTGGTGGCCATCGCCACCGGCCTGATCGTGAACCTTGTCCTCAACAACTGACCTGTCCGGCCAGGCCGGCAACCCATGAAACTCAGACACCTTGCCCTGCCCCTGCTCGCTTCGCTGGCCCTTCTGTCGGCCTGTTCGAAAGAAGACACCAGCGTCCCGGCGGCGGGCACGCCTGCGGCCACCGCCAACACCACCCCGATCGAGGCGGCGCAGGCCATGGACGTGCTCGCCACGCAGGGCAAGGGGTTCGCTGCCGGCAAGATCCTCAGCGCCAATGCCGTTTATGTGCTCTTCGACCCGCAATGCCCGCACTGCGCGCGCTTGTGGGAGGCCTCGATGCCGCTGCACGCCAGCGTCAAGTTTGTCTGGCTGCCGGTGGCCATCATGAACGCCAAGAGCGCACCGCAGGGCGCCGCCATCATGACCGCCACCAACCCGGTGCAGGCCATGGCAGCGCACGAAACCTCGCTGCTCGCCGGAACCGGTGGCACCGCCGCTTCGGCCAGCATCGCACCCGACGTGCTGGCCGCGATCAAGACCAACACCGAACTGCTGGAGCGCCTGGGCGCCACCTCGGTCCCGTACATCGTGGCCCGGCACCAGCGCAGCGGCCAGGTGGTGATGCAGGCCGGCGCCAACGACACCCAGTCACTCGCCAATTTCCTCGGCCTCGGACAGCCTTGAACCGCTGTTTTGTGGCTTACCATCGCGCAGTCGAGCCGCCTTCGCGGCTGTTGAACGGAGGCCCCCATGGGCAAAGAGCAGCGCAACGAAAAAATGGCCAAAAAACCCAAAAAGGACACCTCTGTGCCCAAGGGCCCGGTCACATCCGACCGTCCGATGCCACCGGTGACAGCAGTGCTGCCGCGCGGCAAGGAAAAAAACAAGTGACCCTGGCATGAAGGCCACCTGGAACGGCGCCGTGATCGCCGAGAGCGACGACACGGTGGTGCTGGAAGGCAACCACTATTTCCCCGAGAGTTCGCTCAACCGCGAACACGTGACCTTCAGCAACCACCGCACCAGCTGCCCCTGGAAAGGCCAGGCGAGCTACTACTCGCTGCTGGTCAACGGTGAACTCAACACCGACGCGGCCTGGTACTACCCCGATCCCAAGCCCGAAGCCGACGAAATCCGGGGGCGCGTGGCTTTCTGGAAGGGCGTGAAGGTCGCGCCCTGACCAAGCGGCGCGCCGGGGTCGCAATGACCCCGGCCAGCGCTGGGCGACTGCCCATGCGCACGCACCTCGGGGCGTATCCTGAGTGGGACAACAACCACTCCAGGAGACACCCATGAACATTTCCCCGCGCTCGTTGCAACTCGGCCTCATGGCCACTGCGGTTCTCGTGCTGAGCGGCTGCGCGCGCCACGACCACGCGGCCATGCACGCCATGCACCACGGCGGCATGATGGCCACCGCAGCCCCCACCACGCCTGCCGTGCTCACCACAAGCACGCCGACCCTGTCGTCCGGCTACAAGAAGGTGGCCGCACCGGCAGAGGCCAAGGTGTACTTCACGACCCTGCGCAACGGCGCCACCGTCACCAACCCGGTGAAGATCGGCTTTGGCCTGAGCGGCATGGGCGTGGCACCGGCCGGCGTGGAGAAGGCTGGCACCGGCCACCATCACCTGCTGATCGACGTGGCCGAGGTGGACGCCAACGCACCTCTGCCGGCGAACGACCAGTTCCGCCACTTCGGCCTGGGCCAGACCGAAACCACCGTGGAGCTCAAGCCGGGCACCCACACGCTGCAGCTCGTGCTGGGCGACCAGAACCACATTCCGCACCACCCGGTGGTGATCAGTGAACGCATCACCATCACGGTGAAGTGATCTGGCCTGCCCTTGCGCGCATGGATCGTCCTCTGGCCCGGCCTGTTTTCAGGCTGGGCCTTGGCCATGGGTTTGTCGGTGGAGCCCGCAGGCGCCCATTGCGCCCCGCCCGCCACGCCAATCCCCGCACCGGCTGAAGCGTCCAGCCGCCTGCCCGACAGCCAGGCGGTGGCGGGATCGAAGGACATTGCATGGGTTTGGCTGGGCTCGCCCACCCGCCGCTATCCGCATGGCGCCCTGGGCTCGCCGGTGCACGCGGGCAGCGTTCATGTGCTGACCCGCTCCCCTGGCGGCCACACGGGGGTCGTGACTCTGTCACTGCCGGTTCACCGCGTTTTCGAAGACCGGGTTCCCCGTCTGGTGGACCTGGACGGCGATGGCCGCGACGAGATCGTGCTGGTCGAAGCCGACGCGCTGCGGGGCGCTTCGCTGGTGGTGTTGGGCCTGGAGCAGCGTGGTGGTCAGAGAGTCATTGTTGAACGCGCCCGTGGGCCTCATGCCGGCTCCACCTTTCGCTGGTTGAACCCGGTGGGTTTTGCCGACTTCGACGGGGATGGCGCGCTCGACGTGGCCAGCGTGACCACGCCGCACATCGGCGGTGTGCTGACCCTGCACCACATGAAGCCACCCGCACTCGTGCCGTTCGCCCGCGCGCTGGACGTGTCCAACCACCGCATGGGCGCTCTCGAACAACAACTGGCGGTGATCGTGCACCAGCCCGGCTTGCGGCCCACCATCATCGTGCCCGACATGTCGCGCCAGGCACTGCACGCGCTGCGCTGGGAAGCGCCGGGGCAGTGGCACGAACTGGCCGACCTCAAACCCCTGCCGGGGACGATAGAACGCCTCACACCGCGACCAGGCGGCGCCTGCGCCTGGCTGGTTGATGGTCGCGTTCTGCAGGTCACCTTGCTGCCCTGACGAGGTGCGGCCATGCCTGCCGTCAAGCGGCCTGAGCGCCCAGGTTTTCAAGCTTTTTCAACCAGCGAGCCACGCCCTTGGCACCCAGGCTCTCCACAGAGCCAATGAGCGTCTCATGGATGGGCGCAAAGCCCACGAACCCCAGGATGTTGCGCTCCAGCGATTTCACGCTGTGCGCCCGGAAGTACCAGCGGTAGGCCAACGCGGGCATGCCCATGGTGACCACCACCCGCGCCGAACGCCCGCTCAGTGGCTTGCGGCCAAACGGCCTGGGACCTTCGGGAGCGACGGCGAAACCGGGGCGCGCCACCTGCTCCAGAAACGCCTTGAGCAGCGCCGGCATGTCACCCAGCCAGAGCGGGAAAAAGATCACCACGTGCTCGGCCCAGGCCACGCCGTCTTGCGCGGGCTGCAGCGCGGGCGGCAACGCGCCGTGGTGCCAGGACTCTGCGGTCTTGAGAACGGGAAAGTCGATCGCGCCCACGGCCATGCGCCGCACCTCGTGGCCAGCGGCGGTGGCCGCATCGGCGTATGCGGTGGCCAGTGCGTGGTTGAGGCGCTCGGTGCCGGGGTCGGGGTGTCCTTCAATCAACAGGATGCGGCGGGGCATTGGCATGGCGGGCTCCATCAGAACGGTGGGTTCCATCCTGAGGTGCGAGCGCGCCGTGCGCCTTGACGCGGATCAAGTCCGCCCGCTGTTCAGCGCCGGTCGGGCTTGCGCACTTTGGGCTTGTTGGCGCGCTCTTTTTTCTTGCTTTGGCGCTCGGCGTCGGCCTGCTGGCCGGCCGCGAGCCATTGCGCAAACTGCTCGGGCGTCTCCAGCGTGATGCGCCCGAGCACGCCGCTGCGAAAGTCGGCGATCACCAACTCGGCCACCTTCTGCCAGTGGATGCTGCCGCCCGTGCCGATGGCGCCGCGCTTGCGTGCGATGGCGGCCATGAGTTCTTCGTCGGGCAGGCCGGCCACGGTGTCCAGGGGCAGGCCGAGCTTGTAGCGCGCTTCGAGCTGCGCGCCGTAGCTGCGCTTGAGCCGGGACAGCAGTTCGAGCGCCACCTCCTGGTCGTCGTAGGCGTTGCGGCCCACCGCACCGCTGGCGGCCAGGTTGTAGCCGCTCTCGGGCACCACGATGCGCGGCCACAGCATGCCGGGCGTGTCATAAAGATAGAAGTCGTCGGCCAGCACCAGGCGTTGTTCGGTGCGTGTGATGCCGGCCTCGTCGCCGGTCTTGGCCGAGCGTTTGCCCAGCAGCGTGTTGATGAGCGTGCTCTTGCCCACGTTGGGAATGCCGCAGATGAGCACCCGCATGGGCTTGACCATGCCGCCACGCAAGGGCGCGAGTTCAAAACACGACGCGATGATGGCGCGTGCCGGTGCGGTGATGCTGGCGTCCAGCGCGATAGCGCGGGTGTTGGGCTGGGCGTTGTAGTGCGCGAGCCAGAGCGCCGTGCGTTCGGGGTCGGCCATGTCCTGCTTGTTCACCACCTTGAGCGCCGGGCGTCCGGCCGTGAGCTCGGCCAGCAGCGGGTTGGCGCTCGATCCGGGCAGGCGCGCGTCGAGCATTTCGATCACGACGTCGATGTCCTTCACCCGCTCGGTGATGGCCTTGCGCGTGAGGTGCATGTGCCCGGGGAACCACTGGATGCTCATGGGAAAACGGTCTCGAAGAGAGGTGGGGAGCGGGGATTGTGCCTTGGTGTAACTCCCGGGGGCCGCCGGGCAGGCCCGTCCCTACAATGAATTTCCACCACAACAACCCCTTGAGGAGCGCCATGGCCATCACCGTGAAAATCGATCTGGGCTACGAATTCGACGTCAAGGCCAAGGCGGCCGAGGTGTTCGAAGTGCTTTCCGACGTGCCCGCATCGGTGGCCCATTTTCCGAAGGTCGAGAAACTCACCGACCTCGGTGGCGGCGCCTACCAGTGGGAGATGGAGAAGGTCGGCACCGCGCAGGTGAACATCCAGACCATTTACGCCAGCAAGTACACAAGCGACAAGGCCAAGGGCACGGTGAAGTGGACGCCGGTCAAGGGCGTGGGCAACGCGCTGGTGGGTGGCAGTTGGAAGATCGTGGACAACAAGAAGTCGACCAGTGTGGCGCTGGCCATTCAGGGCGAGATCGAAGTGCCGCTGCCCGGCCTGATGAAGATGGTGGTGGCGCCGGTGGTGGAAGGCGAGTTCGAGAAGCTGGTCGAGAAGTACATCGACAACCTGATCAAACGCTTCGGCGGCGAGGCCTGAAGAACAAGGCTCAGGCCGTGACCGCTGCGGTCTGTGCCTGCGGCCGACCGAGGCGGGCCGGTGAGGTGTATTCCTGCCGGTAGATTTCGAACGGCATGGTGTCCGCCGATTCAATGGCACGCTGGTCTTCCACCGACTTGGCCGCCATGGCCTCGAAGCGGGCCTGCTGCTTGGTGCTCCACTCCAGCGACAGCAGGTGCTGGTGCGTCACACGCGACTGCGCGCGAGCAAAGCCAACAAACGAATCGGCGTGGTGCGCGTGCATGGCCTGCAGCACGCGGGCCGACGGCAGGAGTTCGGGCGACTGGAGGTGAGCAATGGCCAGCGCCACCGCGTTGGCGTGCTCGATCCCGCCGTGCGCCAGGTCCAGCGCCTCGGCGATGGGCACGAGCTCCGCGAGGATCTCGTCGGCCCACTGCATGAGTGGCACGGCCTGACCGCCGCGCATGAGGTTCAAGCCAGGCTCGCGACCCCGTGCGGCCGTGAGGTGCTGGTTGTGCGCCAGTTCGCGGATTTCGGCCGGTGTGTCGGGTGGGCTGTCCGACAGCAGGCAGTGCAACAGGAACACGTCGAGGAACCGCAAGGTGGAGGCGCCGATGCCGATGGGCTCGAAGGGGTTGAGGTCCATCAACCGGACCTCGATGTATTCCACGCCGCGCTCGCGCAACGCATGCAAAGGACGTTCGCCGGGGTAGATCACGCGCTTGGGGCGGATGGTGCCGTAGAACTCGTTCTCGATCTGCAGCAGCGTGGTGGCGAGCTGGTTGTAGTCGCCGCCGGGGTTGCGGATGCCCAGCGCTTCGTAGGCGGGCCAGGGGCGCGTGAGTGCGTCGTGCAACGAAGCGGCGTAGCCTTCGAGACCGTTGTAGCTCACGGCCAGCGTGGCCTGGGCTTCGCTCTGGTAGCCCAGTCGCCCCATGCGCAGCGAGGTGCCGTGGGGCATGTAGAGCGTGCCGGTGTTGCCCAGCTTTTGCAGCTCGTGTTCGCGGCCTTCCACGAACGACGAACACACGGCGGGGGACGCGCCGAACAGCGTGAGCAGCAAAAAGGCGTGGCGACGGAAATTGCGGATGGCGGCAAAGTACTCGTCGCTGCTCACACCGGGCAGCGACCAGTTGTAGTGGATGCCCGAAATGGTCTGCATACGCCGGCCGTAACGATGGCCCAGGCCCATGCGGTAGACGCTCTTGGCCCGGCCCACGTTGGACGATCCGTAGCGGCCGAGCGGAATGGTCTCGTCGGTGGGCAGGCCGCACGGCATGCTGGAGGCCCACATCATTTCGTCCCCCACCGCACGCAGGCTGCGCACGGTGTACTGGTGCACCTCGGTCAGCTCGGCCAGACACGACTCCACCGAGTCGTGCACGCCGGTGATGAGTTCGAGCTGCGACTCGCTGTAGTCGGTGGTGATGTGCGGGTGGGTCAGTGCGCTGCCCAGGGCCGCGGGGTGCGGCGTGAGCGCCAGCTTGCCGTCAGGCTGGGAGCGCAGGCTCTCTTTTTCAAGGCCGCGGCGCATGCCGCGCAGGCGCTCACCCGAGAGGGCGTCCAGCCGGTGATTCAGAGAGTTCATACGGGGGTCGTGTTGCAGGTCCGGGGGGCGGAAGTTAACACGGCTGCGCCATTTCTGCTGGCAGCGCCTGGATCGGCTCTGTGGTAGGCGTGGCGGGGCTTTGCGCGCGCTGCAGCCAGGCCTCGATGTGCGCGGGTTCGTGCAGCAGGCGCAAGTCGTCGTAGGCCTGCTGGGCCTGGGGATAGCGCTTGCGCAGGTAGTTGAGCCATTGTTTGAGCCGCCCGGCGCGGTGGCGGCGCTCCACGCGCGCGCTCACCTGCTGCCAGAACACCTGCAACAGCGGCGGCAGCTCTTCCCACGCCACGCTGCCCTGCCCCTTGATGGCCAGTGCCAGGCCGGGGTCGGTGACCATGCCGCGCCCGATCATGAGGTGTTCGCAGCCGGTCACTTCGCGGCAACGCTGGGCGTCGGCCACGGTCCAGATCTCGCCATTGGCGATCACGGGCAGCCGAAGGTGCGCCGGCAGCGACTGGCGCACCTCGGCCAGCCGGTCCCAATACGCTGGCGGCCGATAACCGTGGGCTTTGGTGCGGGCGTGGATGACCAGTTCATCGGCCCCGGCTTCGGCGATGGCGTGGGCACACTCTTCGGCGCGTGTGTCGTCGTTGAAGCCCAGGCGCATCTTGGCCGACACGGGCACATGGGCCGGCACGGCCCGCCGCACCGCTGCAACGATGCGGCCGACCAGCTCGGGCTCGTCGAGCAGCACGGCGCCTCCGCGGCTCTGGTTCACCGTCTTCGCGGGGCAGCCGAAGTTGAGGTCGATGCCGTGCGGCCCCAGACCGGCCAGGCGTTGGGCGTTTTCAGCGACGCAGGCGGGATCAGATCCGAGCAGTTGGGCTCGCACCGGCACTCCGGCAAGTGTGCGACCACCGTTGAGCAGTTCGGGCACCACGCGCACGAACACGCGCTCGGGCAGGAGCATGTTGGTGATGCGGATGAACTCGCTCACGCAGCGGTCGATGCCACCGGTGCGCGTGAGCACATCGCGCAGGGTGGCGTCGAGCAAACCTTCCATGGGGGCGAGCAGCAGCATGAGGGTATTGTCCTTTGCCTGGACAATCGGGCATGGCTTCTGCAATCTGGGTGTTTTCTCCGGCGGGTCCGGTCATCGGCGACCGGGCGGAACGCCTCCGCGAATGTCCCCCGGGGCGGCCTTGCCGCCCCTCCTCCTTTATTTCGCTGCGGCGTTCCGCCCGGTCGCCGATGACCTCGTTGGCCTTCGCCAGATTGGCGCGCAACCATCGTTGCAGCTCGCGGATGCACGGCGCTCTGCGCTGCGAAATAAAGGGGGAGGCGGCTCCAGCCGCC
>JAJNQE010000163.1 GCA_021154985.1 Hydrogenophaga sp. | reverse complement strand
ACCCGAGCTGGCGCGCGAGCCGCGTCAACCCTGCTGAGGCGCTGCGCTATGAGTGAGATCGTTCTTCAGGCCACCGGCCTCACCAAACGTTTCACCGAAGGCCGGCTCGACGTCACGGTGCTCACCGGCGTGGACCTCACGGTGCGCAAGGGTGAAACCGTGGCCATCGTCGGTGCTTCCGGCTCCGGCAAAAGCACCTTGCTGCACCTGCTCGGCGGGCTGGACGCGCCCACCAGCGGCAGCGTTCAGCTCATGGGCCAGACGATGTCGGGGCTGAGT
Organism: Hydrogenophaga sp.; assembly: GCA_021154985.1. Taxonomy (GTDB): domain Bacteria; phylum Pseudomonadota; class Gammaproteobacteria; order Burkholderiales; family Burkholderiaceae_C; genus Hydrogenophaga. The sequence goes on along the minus strand of JAJNQE010000163.1, from coordinate 3,133 downwards.
GCCACGCAGCAGGGCGTGCTGCGCAACCAGCACCTCGGGTTCGTCTATCAGTTCCACCACCTGCTGCCCGAATTCAGCGCGCGCGACAACGTGGCCATGCCGCTGTGGATCCGACGCCTGCCGCGCTCCGAGGCGGCCGGGCAGGCCGGCAAGATCCTCACCCGCGTGGGTTTGGCCGAGCGCCTGGGTCACCGGCCGGCCGAGCTCTCGGGCGGCGAGCGCCAGCGCGTGGCCATCGCCCGCGCCCTGGTCACCCAGCCCGCCTGCGTGCTGGCCGACGAGCCCACCGGCAACCTCGACCGCAACACCGCCGAGGGCGTGTTTCAGTTGATGCTGGAGCTGGCGCGCGATCAGGGCACGGCCTTCATCGTCGTGACGCACGACGAAACGCTGGCGGCGCGTTGCAACCGCGTGCTGCGGTTGACAACAGGTGTGCTGACTTAGGGCGATCCGCCGCCGGGCCGCCCCCAAGGCGGATCAGCTCCCCCTGGGGGGCAGCGACCCGCGCAGCGGCGGAGCGTGGGGGCTCACGGTTTGGTTCTGACGAATCTGAGGGGTTTCTCCAACCCCTGCACATGCATCAGCATCGTCGTGCCGCGCACCTCCAGCCGCTGCGCCTTTTGCAGCGCATCAAGGTACCGCGTTTCCTGCTCGTCCACCGCAGGCGCACATGCCATGCGCGTTCCAGCCAGTTGCCCGAGCGCAATGCGGTCCTGCATCAGTGTGTACGAACCGAAGAAGCGGTTGCACGAGCTGTTGCCCGCCACGCGCCCGGCCTCGGGAAACGCCAGCGTGGCCTGCACTCGGTCGAGCACGCCGCGTCCGCCCAGGTCTTCCAGGCGCCATTCGCTGCCCACCAGCGGCGCAGCGCCGGGGGCACCCGGCAGGGCACAGGCCGAGAGCGACAGCAGCAGGGGAACGACAAACCAGGTGATGCGTGACATGGGTGGGTCCTTTCGGGTTGGGCGCCGGCACACATCCAGCCTGCCGGCACAATCGGTCGTTATACCGCCATGTGGATCGACTCTCACTGCCATCTGGACGCGCCCGAGTTCGGCGCCGATCACGCACTCGCGCTGAGCCTGCGCGAGCACGCAGCCACGCTGGGCGTGGGTCTGTGCGTGGTGCCTGCGGTGGAGCGCGCCAACTTCGACACCGTGCGCCGGCTCGCCCACCGAACTGGCGACGCCTACGCCCTGGGCATCCACCCTTTGTACGTGCCGCAGGCACTGGACACCGATCTTCAGGCGCTCGATGCGGCGCTCACCGCGCACCGCGACGACCCGCGCCTGGTGGCCGTGGGCGAGATCGGCCTCGACTTTTTCGTGCCGGCGCTGTGCACACCCGAGATGCGCGAGCGCCAGGCTTTTTTCTACCGCGCGCAGTTGCGGCTGGCCCGCCAGCACGGCTTGCCGGTGATCGTGCATGTGCGCCGCAGCGCCGACCAGTTGCTCAAACACCTGCGCGAACTGCCCACCGGCGGGGGCATCGCCCATGCGTTCAATGGCAGCGAGCAACAGGCACAGGCTTTTCTGGGCCTGGGTTTCAAGCTGGGCTTTGGTGGTGCGGCCACCTTCGAGCCAGCGCGGCAATTGCGCCGCCTGGCCACCGAATTGCCGCTCTCGGCCCTGGTGCTGGAAACCGATGCGCCCGACATTCCCCCGCACTGGCTCTATGCCACCGCCGCCCAGCGCGCAGCCGGACAGGCGCAAGGCGTCAACAGCCCGGCCGAGTTGCCGCGCATCGGTGCGGTGGTGGCCGAACTGCGGGGCCTGCCGGTCAACGCGCTGATGCAGGCCACCACCGCCAACATCGTGGCCGCCCTGCCCCGGCTGGCCGCGCTGCTGTCCACGCCATGAGCCGGCTGCAGGGCCTGGCGCCGGTGCTCGACGCGAACACCCGCGTGCTGGTGCTGGGCAGTTTTCCGGGGGTGGCCTCCTTGCGCGCGCAGCAGTACTACAGCCACCCGCAAAACCACTTCTGGAAGATCCTGGGTGCGCTGTGGCAACGGCCCTTGCCCGGCATGGCCTACCCCGAGCGGGTGGCCGCCCTGCTCGACCACGGGGTGGGCGTGTGGGACGTGTACGGCGCGTGCGAACGCGAGGGCAGCCTGGACGCGAACATCCGCAATGCCGAGGTCAATGATTTTGCGTGGGTGCAGCGCGCGTGCCCGCTGCTGGAGGCGGTGGCGCACAACGGCGGCGAGAGTTTTCGCCACGCACAACACACCGCACAACTGGGCCTGCCGGTCTACAAGCTGCCGTCCACCAGCCCCGCCAACGCCAGCTGGAGCTTTGACCGCAAGCTGGCGGCCTGGTCCGAGGTGCTGCAGCGTCACACCAGTGTGTGAAGCCGCTGCGCTGATCGCTCAGCCGACCAGGGCTTCGCGCACAGCAGCGAGCTGACGGCGCGACACCGCCAGGCGTTCTTCCACGCCGTCGAGCCGCACCGTCCAGCCCTCGCCATCGACCGGGTCGTTGTGCTTTTCCACCGCACGCACCGCGCGGCGCGACACCAGCGCGTTGCGGTGCACACGCACGAACAGGTGGGCGTAGCGCTGCTCCAGGTCGCTCAGGGCACCGTCAAAAATGTGCTCCTTGTCGGCGGTGCGCACGGTGATGTACTTCAGCTCGGCCTTGAGGTAGATCACGTCGGCCAGGGCCACGCGCTCGCTGCGACCACGCTCCTGGATGATCAGGCTCTCGGGCAGGCCCACGTCGACCGCGGCTTCAGCGCGCAGGCGTTGCACCTTCTGCAGGGCCTGCTGCAGACGCTCGCGGCGCACCGGCTTGGTCAAATAATCCACCGCTTCCAGCTCGAAGGCCTGCACAGCGTGTTCCGCATACGCGGTGATGAACACCACCGCCGGTGGGGCCGCCAGCTCGCGCAGGGTCTTGGCGAGTGCCATGCCGTCCACGCCGGGCATGTGGATGTCCAGCAGCACCAGGTCACAACCGGTGCGCTGGATCTGCTCCATCGCCTGCACCGCGTTGCCCGCCTCGCCCACCACGTCCACACGCGGCTCGCTGCATTCGCTCAGCAGCGTGCGCAGCCGAGAGCGGGCCAGCAATTCATCGTCAACGATCAGTACCTTCAGTGTCATGTCGCGCTCCAAAGCCAGACCGGTTCAATA
>JAJNQE010000140.1 GCA_021154985.1 Hydrogenophaga sp. | reverse complement strand
GCCAAGGCGCTGCAGGAGCGCATCCAGGACGCGGGCGCCGTGGCCGTGATCACCGCCAACTACCAGCTGCGCGGCGGCAAGGAACTGCCGCTCAAGGCCATCGTGGACGACGGCATCGCCATGGGCGGCTGCGAGTGCATCAAGAACGTGATCGTGTTCCAGCGCACGCCCACCGCCTGCAACATGGTGGCCGGGCGCGACAGCTTCATGCATGAGGTGATGGCCAGCGAGTCCGATGTGTGCCCCGCTGAAATGGTGAGCGCGGAGCACCCGCTGTTCGTGCTCTACACCTCCGGCTCCACCGGCAAGCCCAAGGGCGTGCAGCACAGCACTGGCGGGTATTTGCTGTGGGCCAACCTCACGATGAACTGGACGTTTGACCTGAAGGCCGACGACATCTTCTGGTGCACCGCCGACATCGGCTGGATCACCGGCCACACCTACGTGGCCTACGGACCACTGGCCGCCGGCGCCACACAGATCGGGTTTGAAGGCGTGCCGACCTACCCGAACGCCGGGCGCTTCTGGCAGATGATCGAGAAGCACAAGTGCACCATCTTCTACACCGCCCCCACAGCCATCCGTTCGCTGATCAAGGCGGCCGAGGGCGACGAGAAAGTGCATCCCGCGCGCTCGGACCTCTCCAGCCTGCGCCTGCTCGGTTCGGTGGGTGAGCCCATCAACCCCGAAGCCTGGATGTGGTACCACAAGCATGTGGGCGGCGAGCGCTGCCCGATCGTGGACACTTTCTGGCAAACCGAGACCGGTGGCCACATGATCACGCCGCTGCCGGGCGCCACGCCGCTGGTGCCGGGCTCCTGCACGCTGCCGCTGCCCGGCATTGCTGCAGCCATCGTGGACGAGGCGGGCATCGACGTGCCCCATGGTTCGGGTGGCATCCTGGTGGTGAAGAAACCCTGGCCGTCGATGATCCGTACCATCTGGGGCGACCCGGAGCGGTTCAAGAAGAGCTACTTCCCCGACGAGCTCAAGGGCTACTACCTGGCGGGCGATGGCGCGGTGCGCAGCGCCGACCGGGGTTACTTCCGCATCACCGGCCGCATCGACGACGTGCTCAACGTCTCGGGCCACCGCATGGGCACGATGGAGATCGAATCGGCCCTGGTGGGCAAGACCGACCTGGTGGCTGAAGCCGCCGTGGTGGGCCGCCCCGACGACGTGACCGGCGAGGCGATTGTGGCGTTCGTGGTGCTCAAGCGCTCGCGCCCCACCGGCGAAGAGGCCAAGGCCATCGCCAAGGTGCTGCGCGACTGGGTGGGCAAGGAGATCGGCCCGATCGCCAAACCCAAGGACATCCGCTTCGGTGACAACCTGCCCAAGACCCGCAGCGGCAAGATCATGCGCCGCCTGCTGCGCTCGATTGCCAAGGGCGAGGCCATCACGCAGGACACGTCCACGCTGGAGAACCCGGCCATCCTGGATCAGTTGTCCGAGAACAACTGAGTCCGGACCCAGGCAACAAAAAACCCGCTGGATGCCAGCGGGTTTTTTGTTGGGGAAAGCCGAATTTATTTCTGGCTCAGCACCCAGGCGGCCAGCTTCTTGGCATCGGCCTCGGTCACTTGTGGGTTCGCGGGCATGGGGATCGCACCCCAGACACCCGAGCCGCCTTTGACGATCTTGGTGGCCAGCGCATCGACGGCCTTGGCGTCGCCGGCGTACTTCTTGGCCACGTCTTTGTAGGACGGGCCCACCAGCTTCTTGTCCACCGCGTGACAGGCCATGCAGTTCTTGCTCTTGGCCAGGGCTTCGTCGGCAAAAGCGGGGGCGGCCAGCGTGGTCATGGCGGCCATAATCAGGAGAGCGCGTTTCATGGGGTTGTCCTTGTGAGTGAATGCTGAAGCCAGCACAGCCCGGATTTTAGCGATGCAGCTGGCCGATGAAACGATCGCTTACAGATTCTTGCCCCACTTTGTCGGGCCTTTACTGGAGCGTGTGATGTATTTGCTGATCCTGGGCGTGGCCCTCATGTTGATGAAGTACCTCGACGTGGGCTTCATGGTCGACGTCTCGTGGTGGTGGGTCTTGTCGCCGTTTGCACTGGCCGTGGTCTGGTGGGCCTGGGCCGACTCCACCGGCTACACCAAGCGCCGCGAGATGGACAAGATGGACAAGAAGCGCCAGGACCGCATCGACAAACAGCGCGAGAACCTGGGCATCAAGACCAAGCGCCGCTCGCGCTGAAGCCCATCAATAGTTGTCCAGTACCGCGCCCTTGCTGGCGCTCGATGCATTGAACGCAAACTTGGCCTGCACACCCCGCGTGTAGCGCGGTGCCGGAGCCGTCCACGCCGCGCGGCGCTTGGCAATTTCGGCCTCGGGCACGTTGAGCTCCAGCAGCAGCTTGTGGGCGTCGATGGTGATGCTGTCGCCTTCGTTCACAAACGCAATCGTGCCGCCGGCGGCGGCCTCGGGCGCCACGTGTCCCACCACCATGCCCCAGGTGCCGCCGCTGAAACGGCCGTCGGTGATCAGGCCCACGCTCTCGCCCAGACCCGCACCAATCAGCGCACCGGTGGGCGCGAGCATCTCGGGCATTCCCGGGCCACCCTTGGGGCCGAGGTAGCGCAGCACCATCACGTCACCCGCCTTGATCTTGCCGTCCAGAATGGCTTGCAGCGCCGACTGCTCGTCGTCGAACACGCGGGCCGGGCCGGTCATCACCGGGTTCTTCAGGCCGGTGATCTTGGCCACCGCGCCTTCAGGGCTCAGGTTGCCTTTGAGGATG
>JAJNQE010000108.1 GCA_021154985.1 Hydrogenophaga sp. | reverse complement strand
GCGGGCATTGGCTGCGCATGCCGCCGGCGCTGCTGGGCTGGCACCTGCTGCGAAAACTGTTCAAGAGCCTGCCCCTTGAGAGGAGTGCCCCATGATCCGACGCGTTTTTCATGCGGGTGCTCTGGCCTGCCTCTGGCTGCTGGCAACGCCGGTGGCGCAGGCCGGTCTGCCTGAGACCATCGTCAAGCTCAAACCGTCTGTTGTGTTGATCGGTACCTACAAGGCCACCGACAGCCCGCGCTTCCAGCTGCGTGGCACGGGCTTCATCGTGGGAAATGGTCAGCTGGTGGTGACCAACGCCCATGTGCTGCCCGGGCCAGCGGGTGGCGATGCGCCGGCGCTCGTGGTGCAGGTGCGTCAGCCCTCGGGTGAGTGGCAGATGCGTCCCGCCACGTCGCTGGAATCCAATCCGGCGCACGACCTGGCCCTGCTGCGCATGGACGGTCCGCCCGGCACCGCGGCCCGGCTCGGTGACTCGAGCACCGTGCGCGAGGGCGATGATCTGGCGTTCATGGGTTTCCCCATCGGAGGTGTGTTGGGTTTTTCGCCGGTGACGCACCGCGCCACGGTTTCCAGCATCACGCCGGCCGCCTTGCCCAGCCCTTCGGCCGGACGGCTGAGCGAAATGGCCATTCGCGGCTTGCGCAACGGCACGTTCAACATCTTTCAGCTCGATGCCACCGCCTACCCCGGCAACAGCGGTGGACCGCTGTTCGATCCCGAGACCGGCGATGTGGTGGGCGTGCTGAATATGGTGTTGATCAAAGGCACGCGCGAGTCGGCACTGAGCCAGCCTTCGGGCATTTCGTACGCCATTCCCGGCGTGCATGTGCGCGAGATGCTGGATCGGCATCGCTGAGCCTTCAACTGCCATGAGCCCGAGTCTGGAAAAGGTCGATGCGCTGGTCATCGGGGCCGGCGTGATCGGGTTGGCGGTGGCGCGCGCGCTCGCCATGGCGGGCCGTGAGGTCATGGTGTTGGAGCGCGAAGCCGCGATCGGCACCGGCACCAGTTCGCGCAACAGCGAGGTGATCCACGCCGGCATTTACTACCCGGCCGGCTCGCTCAAGGCGCTGCTGTGTGTGCAGGGGCGTGAGGCGCTCTACGCGTACTGCGCCGAGCGCGGCGTTGCTCACCAGCGCTGCGGCAAGCTGATCGTGGCCAACACCCAGTCGCAACTGGCCAGCCTGCCGGGCATCGTGGCCAAGGCCGTCGCCAACGGCGTGACCGATCTGGTGTTGCTGTCTCCAAAAGATGCCCAGGCCATGGAGCCCGAACTGCGGTGCCTGGGCGCGGTGCATTCGCCGTCCACCGGCATCGTGGACAGCCACGCGCTCATGCTCGCGCTGCAAGGTGACCTGGAAAACCACGGTGGGCTGGTGGCCTGCCACAGCGGCGTGCGCGAACTCGCGGTGACGTCGCGCGGCATCCAGGTCGAGTCGCTGGACGGCACGCGCCTGCTCGCGCGCACGGTGGTCAACGCCGCGGGGCTGCAGGCCTGCGACCTGGCTCGCAGAATCCGGGGATTCAACCCGAGGCTGGTGCCCAGACCCTGGTATGCCAAGGGCAGTTATTTCACGCTGGCCGGGCGGTCACCCTTCACGCACCTGATCTACCCCGCGCCCGAGCCCGACGCGCACCTGGCCGGGCTCGGTGTTCACCTCACGCTGGACCTCGGTGGGCAGGCCAAGTTCGGGCCCGACGTTGAATGGACCTCCTCAATCGACGACCTGCAGGTGAACCCGGCCCGCGCCGATGCGTTTTACGCCGAGGTGCGCCGCTATTGGCCGGCTTTGCCCGATGGCGCCTTGCAGCCGGGTTACGCGGGCATCCGCCCCAAGATCAGCGGTCCGCACGAAGCCGCGGCCGATTTCGGCATACAAAGCCCGCAGGAGCACGGCGTGCCCGGCCTGGTGAATTTGTTCGGCATCGAATCGCCCGGCCTCACCAGCTGTCTGGCCATCGCCCAGCGGGTGGCGGCGCTGGTTTGATCAGGCCCCTGCGGCCTGGATGGCCTGCGCGGACTCCCAGACCAGCGATGGGCCTTTGTAGATCAGGCCGGTGTAGATCTGGACCAGATTGGCGCCCGACTGGATCTTGCTGACCGCATCGGCCGCGCTGAGCACGCCGCCCACGCCGATGATGGGAAAACTCTTGCCCAGGCAGGCGCGCAGCTGGCGGATCACCTGGTTGCTCATTTGCAGCACCGGCACACCCGACAAGCCGCCGGTCTCTTCAGCGTGGTCCATGCCCTTGACCGCTTCGCGGCTGAGCGTGGTGTTGGTGGCGATCACACCCATGGCGTTGGTGGCACGGCCTTCGCTGTCGGCGCCGTAGCGCATCAGCGTGGCGGCAATCACCTCGATCTGCGTGTTGTCCAGATCGGGGGCGATTTTCAGAAACACCGGAATGCGCCGGCCGTGGCGCTGCGCCAGCAGCTCGCGCCGCTCGGCCACTGCACCGAGCAGGGCGTCCAGCGCCGCGTCGCTTTGCAGGCTGCGCAGGTTTTGTGTGTTGGGGCTGGAGATGTTGACGGTGACGTAGTCGGCGTGCGGGTACACACCGTCCAGGCAGGTGAGGTAGTCGTCGGTGGCGCGCTCGATCGGGGTGCTGGCGTTCTTGCCGATGTTCAAACCCAGCACCATGGGGCTCGCGCCGCCCTGGCTGCGAAAGCGGGCGCGCTGCACGTTGGTCACAAACGCATCCAGGCCTTCGTTGTTGAAGCCCAGGCGGTTGATCAAGGCGTTGGCTTTGGGCAGGCGGAACATCCGCGGTTTGGGGTTGCCACCCTGGCCCAGCGGCGTGACGGTGCCCACTTCCACAAACCCGAAACCCATGGCGGCAAGACCATCGATGCAGCGGGCGTTCTTGTCCAGACCGGCCGCCAGGCCCACACGGTTGGGAAACTGGATGCCCGCCACCGTGTGCGGGTCGTGGATGCGGGGCTCGCTGTACAGACAGGTCAGTGGCGAGTGCTGCAGCTTTGCGATGGCGCTCAGGGTCAGGTCGTGGGCGGCTTCGGGGTCCATGCCGAACAGGAAGGGGCGGGCGGCGGCATACGGCAGAAGCGACATCGGATAATCCAGGGCTGTTGTTTCACCGATTGTCTCAAATGACCCAAGACGAACTCAAAGCGCTGGTTGGCCAGGCGGCCCTGCAATACGTGACCCCCGGCGAGATCGTCGGCGTGGGTACCGGCTCCACGGTGAACAAGTTCATCGACGCGCTGGCCAGCATCAAGGACCAGATCGCCGGCGCCGTGTCCAGCTCCGAAGCTTCGACCGCGCGCCTGAAAGCGCTGGGCATTGCCGTGTTTGAAGCCAACGAGGTCGGCGAACTGTCGGTCTACATCGATGGCGCCGACGAGATCGACGCACTGGGCCACATGGTCAAGGGCGGTGGCGCTGCGCTCACGCGCGAAAAAATTGTGGCTGCGCAGTCGCGCCGGTTTGTCTGTATCGCCGACGAATCCAAGCTGGTCAAAACGCTGGGCGCGTTTCCCCTGCCCGTGGAGGTGATTCCCATGGCCACTGCGCGCCTGGTGCGCCAGTTTGCTGCCCTGGGTGGTCAGGCCCGCATCCGCATGAAAGAGGGGGCGCCGCTGGTGACCGACAACGGCCAGCACATTCTGGACGTCACAGGTTTGCAGATTGCCGACCCGCTGACGTTCGAGAGCCAGGTCAACCAGTGGCCGGGTGTGGTGACCGTGGGCGTGTTTGCCCACCAGAAGGCGAGCGTGTGTCTGCTGGGTACGCCGGATGGCGTGAAGACGCTGACGTTCTAAGCCAGCGCTCTTGCTGGCAGGTCAGAAACGGATGCCAGCCGGGTTGGTCGCCGGTGGCGCCACCGACGGTGCCGGTGCTTCGGTCGGTTGTGATTGCGCCGTGGTGGCGGGCGCGGTGGGTGCCGCTGGCGCCACCGCCACCAGCGGCGTGGGAGCCGCGCGCCGATACGCGCTGGGCAGGGCCGACTGTTTGGGGGAGCCGGCCGCATCGAGGAACTGCGTCCACTCGGCGTCCGAGTAACCCTTGATCTGCTGGCTGCCGATGGTGACAACGGGCAGGGATGTCTGGCCACTCAGGCGTTTGAGCGCTTCGGCGTCCTCGTTGGTGGTGATGGTCTTTTCGCTGTACGGGATGCCGCGCGCATTCAGCAAGTTGCGCCCGCTGTTGCAAGGCGCGCACTCCGCACTCGTGTACAGCACCACAGGGTAGCGGCTGACCACCTGGCGCAACTCGAACGGCAACTGGGCGCCAGCATTGCCCGCCGCGCCGGCGGCACCCGGTGCCACTGGACGCGCGTTGGCTGCGGGTGGTGGCTGGTCGGAGTAACTCACCCGACCGTCAGGCCCGACGATGCGGTAGACGCCCTGGGCGAAGGCCGACACAGAGACCAGACCCAGCACGGCACCGAACACGGCCACGCGCAGGCGGGTGTTTGCACTACGGGGGGTGGAAGACGTGGAAATGTTCATGTCGACTCCTATCGGCAAGCAACGAAACAAATCAAGCCATGCCCTGGTGGCGCAGCAGGGCTTCAATGCTGGGTTCGCGGCCCCGGAAGGCCTTGAACGAATCCATCGCCGGGCGGCTTCCACCGACTTCGAGGATCGCCTCACGGTAGCGGCGACCGGTGGCCACGTCCAGCGTGCTGTGGCCGTTTTGCACGGCAGCCTCTTCGAACGCTGCGTAGGCGTCTGCGGACAGCACCTCGGCCCACTTGTAGCTGTAGTAGCCGGCCGAATAACCGCCGGCAAAGATGTGGCTGAAGGTGTGGGGCGTGCGGCTGTAGGCCGGCGGCTGCAAAACCGCCACCTCGTCGCGCACCTGCTGTTGCAGCGCGAGGATGGCCTCACCACTGGTGGCGGGCTGGGGCAGGCTGTGCAGGAGCATGTCGAACAGCGAAAACTCCACCTGGCGCAGCGTCTGCAGGCCACTCTGGTAGTTCTTGGCTGCGAGCATCTTGTCGAACAAGGCGCGAGGTAGCTGCTCACCGGTGTCCACGTGGGCGGTCATGTGCTTGAGCACATCCCACTCCCAGCAGAAGTTCTCCATGAACTGGCTCGGCAGCTCCACGGCGTCCCACTCCACGCCACTGATGCCGGAGACATCGCGCTCGTTCACTTGCGTGAGCATGTGGTGCAGGCCGTGGCCAAACTCGTGGAAGAGGGTGATCACGTCGTCGTGGGTCAGCAAGGCCGGTTTGCCGTTCACACCTTCGGCGAAATTGCAGACCAGGTGCGCCACCGGTGTTTGCAAGGCGCCGGTGTCGGGGCGCAACCAGCGCGCGCGCACATCATCCATCCAGGCACCACCACGTTTGCCGTTGCGGGCGGCCGGGTCCAGGTAGAACTGGCCGACCAGTTCTGTGCCCTGGGGTCCGGAGCGTTCGATCCGGTAAAACTCGACGCCAGGGTTCCACACCGGCGCCTGGTCGCGGCGAATCGCCACTTCGAACAGGGTCTCGACGATCTGGAACAACCCGGCCAGCACCTTGGGCGCCGTGAAATAGGGTTTGACTTCCTGCTCGCTGAAGGCGTAGCGCGCTTCCTTGAGCTTTTCGCCGATGTAGGGCCAGTCCCAGGCCTGCGGGTCGGCGAGGCCCAGTTCGCTGGCGGCGAAGGCTCGCAGATCGGCCAGGTCTTTTTCGGCGTGTGGGCGGGCCTTGGCACCCAGGTCGCGCAGGAAGGCCACCACCTGTTCGGGCGACTCGGCCATCTTGGGCACCAACGACACATCGGCGTAGTGCCGGTAGCCCAGCAGCTGCGCTTCTTCATGGCGCAAGGCCAGCAGCTCGCCCATGATGGCCGCGTTGTCGAACTTCACGGCATCACCCTCGGCCTGGTCGCTGGCACGGGTGGCGTAGGCGCGGTAGAGCTTTTCGCGCAGCGCGCTGCTGTGGGCAAACTGCATCACCGGCAGATAACACGGCATCTTCAGGGTCAGCTTGTGGCCGGTCTTGCCCTCGGCCTGTGCGGCGGCTGCGGTGGACTGCACCACATCGTCGGGCACACCAGCGAGTTCTCCGGTGCTCACGTACAGCGCAAACGCATCGGTGGCGTCCAGCGCGTTTTCGCTGAATTTCTGACCCAGCTCTGCCTGGCGCTCCTGCAGCCACGCAAACCGCTTTTTGGCTTCACCCTGCAGGTCGGCACCACCCAGCACGAAGCCGCACATGGCGTTGTCGTGCGCGCGCGCCTGCTCGGCATTCAAACTGGCCGGGTCCATGGCCTTGTACTTCGCATACAGGCGCTCGTCGGCACCCAGACGGGTCCAGAACTCGGTGACCTTGGGCAAGGCCTCGTTGTAGGCGGCGCGCAATTCGGGTGCGTCGGCCACGCTGTTGAGGTGGCTCACGGCGCCCCAGGCGCGCGACAGTCGCTCGGTCGGCACGTCCAGCGTTTGCGACATGCGCTTCCAGTCGGCGGGGAAATCGCTGGCTGTCACGGCGTCGAGCGCCTGGCTCGCCGCCTGCATCAACTCATCGATCGCCGGTCCCACCAACGCGGGTGTGATGGCATCGAACAGGGGCAGGTCGTCGAAGTTGAGGAGGGGGTTCTGGGCGAAGGGAGCGGTACGGTCGTTCATGCGGTCTCAGATGTGGCGCTGGGGTTGAAGTTCAAGCCGCAAAGGCATGAACGAACGTAGAGGGGAGCTATTACTGCGATTGGGCGCTCTTCTTCACGCTTTTCTTCATGACCTTGGCGCGCTTGATCTGGCCGCCGGTGGTCAGGCGCTGGTTGCCCAGCACGCGCACCACCTTCACCTCGGGCCGCTGGCCGCCGCGCTTGCTGAACTTCAGCACCTTCACGTCGCGCGGGCCGGGCATGCGGTCTTCGTCGACCACTTTCACTTTCTCGGCCACAGGGCGCCAAAGCACCAGCAGCTTGCCGATGTGCTGGATGGGTGCGGCGTCAAGTTCGTCGGCCAGGGTGTGCAGCATGGCCTCGCGGGCCACGCGGTCGTCGCTGAGCACGCGGACCTTGATCAGGCCATGGGCCTTGAGCGCCGCCCCGATTTCTTTTTTGACAGCAGGGCTCAGGCCGTCGTTGCCAATGTGGACAACGGGGTCGAGGTGGTGGGCTTCGGCGCGGTGAACTTTGCGCTGGGCGGGCGTGAGTGTGATCTGGGGCATGGGACAATTATCGTTTACACAGACCTCAGGCAACCCTCATGGGCATGAAAGTCAAAACCCAGAGCAAAAAGGTCAACAAGGCCTGGCTCAACCAGCACGTGAACGACCCCTACGTTCGCCTGGCCAAAAAAGAGGGCTACCGTGCGCGCGCTGCCTACAAACTCAAGGAACTTGACGAAACCCTGGGGCTGATCCGCCCGGGTGACTGTGTGGTCGACCTGGGATCTGCACCCGGCGCCTGGAGTCAATACGCGCGGCGCCGGCTCAGCCCGCAGGGCGCGGCCGTGGGCGAACTGCACGGAACCATCATTGCGCTGGACATGCTGCCCATGGAAGACGTGGAGGGTGTGCATTTCATCCTGGGGGACTTCCGCGAGGCTGCGGTGCTGGAGACGCTGGAGGCGGCCTTGCTCGAGCGAGGCGTGCACAAGGTCGATGTGGTCATTTCCGACATGGCCCCCAACCTCTCGGGTATCGGCATGACCGATGCCGCCCGCATCACCGATCTGATCGAGCTGGCGGTGGACTTTTCGATCAAACACCTCAAAACCGATGGTGCGCTGGTGGTCAAACTGTTCCATGGCGGCGCCTACGACCCCATGGTGGCGCTGTTTCGCCAGACGTTCCGCACCGTCAAGGCGGTCAAACCCAAGGCGTCGCGCGACAAATCGTCGGAAACCTTTCTGGTGGGCCTGGGTCTCAAACCAACGGTACGGGGCTGAGTACGGCACGCCGTGGCCCGCCATAGGGAAAAGCCAACCCTTTCATTGACACAGCCTCGTCACCCACACGAGGCATGTGTGCTTGAAAGTCCTAGAATGACACCCAGATGCGCATAACCGCCAATACCGACTCCAGGAGCTGCACTTGAACAATCAGTGGTTTTCGAAAATCGCCGTGTGGATGGTCATCGCCATGGTGCTTTTCACCGTCTTCAAGCAGTTCGACACACGCTCTGTGGCCGGTTCCGGCTACATGGGCTATTCCGAGTTTCTCGATGAGGTGAAGGCCCGGCGCATCAAGAGCGCCACCATCCAGGAAGGTCAGGGCGGCACCGAAATCGTCGCCGTCACGCAGGACGACCGTCGCGTGCGCACCACGGCCACCTACCTCGACCGTGGTCTGGTCGGCGATCTGATCAACAACGACGTCAAGTTCGACGTGCGTCCCCGTGAAGAAGGCTCGCTCCTCATGACCTTGCTGGTCAGCTGGGGCCCCATGCTGCTGCTGATCGGCGTGTGGATCTATTTCATGCGGCAGATGCAAGGCGGCGGCAAGGGCGGGGCATTCAGCTTCGGCAAGAGCAAGGCCCGCATGCTGGACGAGAACAACAACACCGTGACCTTTGCCGACGTCGCCGGCTGCGACGAGGCCAAGGAAGAGGTGAAGGAAGTTGTCGATTTCCTGAAAGACCCCGCCAAGTTCCAGAAACTGGGTGGTCGCATTCCGCGCGGCCTGCTGCTGGTCGGACCTCCGGGTACCGGCAAGACCTTGCTGGCTAAAGGCATCGCGGGCGAAGCCAAGGTGCCGTTCTTCAGCATCTCGGGCTCCGACTTCGTGGAAATGTTCGTCGGCGTGGGCGCGGCCCGCGTGCGCGACATGTTCGAAAACGCGAAGAAGAACGCGCCTTGCATCATCTTCATCGACGAGATTGACGCCGTGGGCCGCCAGCGTGGCGCGGGCCTGGGCGGTGGCAACGACGAACGCGAGCAGACCCTGAACCAGATGCTGGTCGAGATGGACGGCTTCGAGACCAACTTGGGCGTGATCGTGGTCGCCGCCACCAACCGGCCCGACATCCTGGACGCCGCCCTGCTGCGCCCGGGTCGTTTCGACCGCCAGGTTTATGTGACGCTGCCCGATATCCGTGGCCGCGAGCAGATCCTGAACGTGCACATGCGCAAGGTGCCCCTGGGCACCGACGTGAATGCCAGCGTGATCGCGCGCGGCACACCCGGCATGAGTGGCGCCGACCTGGCCAACCTGTGCAACGAAGCGGCCCTGATGGCTGCACGCCGCAACGCACGCGTGGTGGAAATGCAGGACTTCGAGAAGGCCAAAGACAAGATATTCATGGGCCCCGAGCGCAAGAGCATGGTGATGCCCGAGGAAGAGCGCCGCAACACGGCGTACCACGAGTCGGGTCACGCGCTCATCGGCAAGCTGCTGCCCAAGTGCGATCCGGTGCACAAGGTCACCATCATCCCGCGCGGCCGTGCGCTGGGCGTGACCATGAGCCTGCCCTCGCAAGACCGCTACAGCTACGACAAGGACTACATGCTGAACCAGATCAGCATGCTGTTCGGTGGCCGCATTGCCGAAGAGGTGTTCATGAACCAGATGACCACCGGCGCCAGCAACGACTTCGAGCGCGCCACGACCATTGCCCGCGACATGGTGATGCGTTACGGCATGACCGACGCGCTGGGCCCGATGGTCTACGCCGAGAACGAAGGCGAAGTGTTCCTGGGCCGTTCGGTGACCAAGACCACCAACATGAGCGAGTCCACCATGCAGAAGGTGGACGCCGAGGTGCGCCGCATCATTGACGCCCAGTACAAACTGGCGCGTGACCTGATCGAGGAGCACAGCGACAAGATGCACGCCATGGCCAAGGCCCTGCTGGAGTGGGAAACCATCGACGCCGACCAGATCGACGACATCATGGCCGGCAAGCCGCCCCGTCCGCCCAAGGACTGGACGCCGCGCAACCCCTCGGTGGGTGGTGGCGGAGGCAGCGGTGGTTCGCCCGCCGTGGCGACCGACCCGGCACCCACCGCCGCCTGAGCGGCCAGGGGTTTCCAACCAGACACACGGGGCTTCGGCCCCGTTGTCGTTTCCGTTTCCAATTTTTCTCCTCCGTTCCCATGCATTGGCAGACCACCCGTTTCGACATCGACCTCTCCAAGCCGCAGGTCATGGGCATCGTCAACGTGACGCCGGATTCGTTTTCCGACGGCGGTCAACACGCGGGCACTCCGGCCGCGCTCAAACACTGCGAACAACTCATCAGGGATGGTGTGCACATGCTGGACATCGGCGGGGAGTCGACCCGACCCGGCAGCCCGGCCGTGCCTCTGGACGAGGAACTGGCCCGGGTGTTGCCGGTGGTGCGCGAAGCGGTGAAGCTCGGCGTGCCGGTTTCGGTGGACACCTACAAGCCCGAGGTGATGCAGGCCGTGCTGGACGCGGGAGCCGACATCGTCAACGACATCTGGGCCTTGCGCCGGGGTCGGGCGCTGGACGTGGTGGCGGAGCACCCGCGCTGTGGCGTGTGTCTGATGCACATGCACCGCGATCCGCAGACCATGCAGGTGGCGCCGATGGCGGGTGACGTGGTGCCGGCCGTGGCCGACTTCCTGCGCGAGCGGGCCCACGCACTCACAGGGCGCGGCGTGGCACACGAGCGCATCGTGCTCGACGCCGGTGTGGGTTTCGGCAAGACTGTGGCGCAGAACTTCAGTCTGCTGGCCCGTCAGAGCGAGCTGATGGCGCTGGGCTGGCCCATGCTGGCGGGGTGGTCGCGCAAATCGAGTCTGGGCGCGGCCACGGGGCGCGAGCTGCCGTCCGATCGGGTGTCTGCCAGTGTGGCCGCCGCGTTGCTCGCGGTGGAGCGCGGGGCGCGTGTGGTGCGCGTGCACGATGTGCGCGAGACGGTGGACGCCCTGAGGATCTGGCAGGCCATCCAGCCGGCTTGAGTCCACCGGTGCCCCGCGATAATCGGGCACCGCACAAGGACTGAACCGCACGTTCCAGCGCTGCCAGCACCTTCGCACAGAACAACACAGAGGAAACAACATGCCCCGCAAATTTTTCGGCACCGACGGCATCCGCGGCACCGTGGGTCAAGCCCCGATCACCCCCGACTTTGTCCTGCGCCTGGCGCACGCGGTGGGCCGCGTGCTGCGGCGCACCGAGCCGCACCCCACGGTGCTCATCGGCAAGGACACGCGCATCTCCGGCTACATGCTGGAGGCCGCGCTCGAGTCCGGCTTCAACTCGGCGGGCGTTGACGTGGTGCTGCTCGGCCCCGTGCCCACGCCGGCGGTCGCCTACCTCACCCGGGCCCAGCGCGCCAGCCTGGGTGTGGTGATTTCTGCCAGCCACAACCCGTTTGCCGACAACGGCATCAAGTTTTTCAGCGCTCTGGGCACCAAGCTGCCCGACGACTGGGAGCACGCGGTGGAGGCTGCGCTCGACGAGCCGCCTGTGTGGGCGACGGCGGCCGAACTGGGGAAGTCCCGCCGGCTGGAAGACGCTGCGGGCCGCTACATCGAGTTCTGCAAGAGCACCTGCTCGCACAACCTCTCGCTCAAGGGCATGAAGATCGTGGTGGATGGCGCCAACGGGGCGGCCTACCAGATCGCACCCGCCGTGTTTCACGAACTGGGCGCCGAGGTCATCAAGATTGGCTGCACGCCCGACGGGCTGAACATCAACCACGGTGTGGGTGCCACGCACCCGCAAGCCATGGTGGAGGCGGTGAAGGCCCACGGCGCGCACTACGGCGTTGCGCTGGATGGCGACGCCGACCGCCTGCAGATGGTGGACGCCACCGGCCGCCTCTACAACGGCGATGAATTGCTCTACCTGATCGTGGCCGACCGGCTCGCGCGCGACCACGACGTGCCCGGCGTGGTCGGCACGCTGATGACCAACATGGCGGTGGAGGTGGCGCTGAAGGCGCGCGGTGTGAAGTTCGTGCGCGCCAAGGTGGGCGACCGCTACGTGCTCGAAGAGCTGGAAAAACACGGCTGGATCCTGGGCGGCGAGGGCTCGGGCCACCTGCTGGTGCTCGACCGCCACACCACCGGCGACGGCCTGGTGTCGGCGCTGCAGGTGCTGCACGCCTGTGTGGACAGCGGCAAAACCATGGCGCAGCAGCTCGCCGATGTGACGCTGTTTCCGCAGACGCTGATCAATGTGCGCCTGCAACCCGGCCAGGACTGGAAGAACAACAGCTTTCTGGCGCAGCAGACGAAAGCGGTGGAAGCCGAACTGGGCGACACCGGCCGCGTGCTGATCCGCGCCAGCGGCACCGAGCCGCTGCTGCGTGTGATGGTCGAAGCGCGCAACCCGCAAAAGGCGCAAGACTGCGCCGAGCGGCTGGTGGCCGCTGTGCGTGCACAGGTGCCCGCATGAGCGGCTTGTCGATCCTGCGTGCCGACTACGCCGACCCGGTGCACGCAGCCGCCCTGGTTTTGCTGCTCGACGCTTACGCCAGCGACCCGGCGGGTGGCGGCGAAGGTCTGTCGGACTTTGCAAAACACAACCTGGTGCGCGAACTCGCGGCACGGCCGCAGGCCTACAGCGTGCTGGCCTTCGACGGCCTGCAGCCGGTGGGCCTGGTGAACTGCATCGAAGGTTTCTCCACCTTCGCCTGCAAGCCGCTGGTCAACGTGCACGACGTGGCCGTGCTGGCCAGCCACCGGGGGCGTGGCATCGCCGAGCAGATGCTGGCGCTGGCCGAAGCCATCGCAGTCGAGCGTGGCGCAGTGAAGATGACGCTGGAAGTGCTTTCGGGCAACCAGCCGGCTGTGCGCCTGTACGAGCGCATCGGCTACGCGGGCTACCAGCTGGACCCGGCGATGGGCACCGCCCGGTTTTTCCAGAAGTGGTTGAGTTGAAGCCGGTTCAGTAGAGCAGGAACGGCTTGCGCTCCATGGCCCAGGCCGCCTCATCAGCGGCGGCAGCAGCTTCCAGCACCTCGGGCCCGGCCGACACATCGTCCACCCACTCCCGCAGCAGCGGCCCGCCGTTGATGAGGTCGATCGCGAGGCGGTCGTGCTCGTACTCGTAGGCGAAGTCGCGCCACAGCGGATAGCCGGGCGCCTGCACGCGCAACGCACGAAACGCCAGCGCCTGCAGCCGCCAGGGCTTGAAGGCCGCGTGGTCGTAGTGGGTCGGGTCTTCCACATGGATCTGCACACCGGCGCACAGCCGCCCCTGGTGCTTGTGGAAGGTGGGCTCGAAGAAACACGGGCGCAGCACGCAACCCCGCAGCCATTGCGGCGCGATGCGGCGCATGTCGGCCAGCAGGCGCGGCACATCGATGTCCGGCGCGCCAAACAATTCGAGTGCGCGCGTGGTGCCGCGTCCCTCCGACAGCGTTGTGCCCTCCAGCATGACCGTGCCGGCGTAGGCGCGCGCCATGCTCAGGTTGGCGGCGTTCGGGCTGGGGTTGACCCAGCTGCGCTCGGTCGGCCAGCCAAAGCCGGGAGCCGCGTCGGGCTGCCAGCCGGTCATGGTGATCACGCGGTAGTCCACGGTCAGGTCCAGCGTCTTGATGAACCAGTGGCCGAGCTCACCCATGGTCATGCCGTGGCGCATGGGCATGGGGCCAGCGCCCACAAAACTCTCCCAGCCTTCGCGCAGCGTGAGGCCCTCAATGGGGCGGCCCGCCGGGTTGGGCCGGTCCAGCACCCACACCGCCTTGCCGTGTTGCGCGGCCGCTTCCAGCACATAGCGCAGCGTGGTGATGAAGGTGTAGATGCGGCAGCCCAGGTCTTGCAGGTCGACCAGCAACACGTCGAAGCTGGCCATCATCGCGTCGGTCGGGCGGCGCACCTCGCCGTAGAGGCTGAACACCGGGATGCCCAGTGTCGGGTCGAGGTAATCGGGCGACTCGACCATGTTGTCCTGCTTGTCGCCGCGCAGACCATGCTGCGGACCGAAGGCGGCCGACAGCGTCACATCGGGCAGGGCGGCCAGCGCGTCGAGCGCGTGGGTGAGGTCGCGTGTGACCGAGGCCGGGTGGGCCAGCAGGGCCACGCGTTGGCCTTTGAGCGGTGCGCGAAGGGCGGGGTCTTGCAGGAATCGATCGAGGCCGAATTGCATGGCGTTCAGTTCTGGGGCAGGTCCAGGCGCAAGGCGCGGCCTGCGGGGTGGTGGAAATCGGGGCGTTCGCGGGGGTGCTGCAACGCCCAGTAGCTGAGCTGGCCGTTGCACTCTTCGATGACGGCGCTCAAAGCGATCTGCCACCGGGCGGTGCGCGGTGGCAGGGAGGTCCAGGGCACCAGCGCCATGAGCGTGAACTGCCCGGTGCCCGGCATGAAATGCACCGAAGGCTGCGGGTCGACGTTCACTTTCTGGTCTGAGCGCACACGTTCGCTGGCGAATTCGTAAACCGCCCACTGGCCGGAGGGTGAAAAGTTGAACTCGCGGTAGGCCTGTTCACCGTCCACGGCCACAAAGGCTTCGAGACAGGTGTGCTGCCACAGGCCATCGGCCGGGCCGGGTTCTGCGGGCGGGGGCATGCGCAGCCGGGTCACGTCGCCGCTCACCGTGTAGACCAGACGCAGACCTTCAAGGGTCACGTCCAGCGTCGCAGAAACCGCCAGCGGCAGGCCCGCCGGCGTGGCCGGGTGGTCGTGCAGTGGGTGGTTTGGGTGGGAGAAGGTGGGCGTCACAGCGCCGTATTCTCTCAGGCCGTTGCGTCCGTCAAATGGCCTTCTGGTTCACACGCTTCATCAGGTCTTCGGCTGTTTCCTTGCGCTCGCTGTAGCGGTCCACCAGATAGGGCGACACATCGCGCGTGAGCCAGGTGAACTTCACCAGTTCCTCGATCACATCGACGACGCGATCGAAGTAGGGCGAGGGTTTCATGCGGTCCTGTTCGTCGAACTCCTGGAACGTCTTGGCCACCGACGACTGGTTGGGGATGGTGATCATGCGCATCCAGCGACCCAGCACGCGCATCTGGTTGACGGCGTTGAACGACTGCGAGCCGCCACACACCTGCATGACGGCCAGCGTTTTCCCTTGCGTGGGCCGCACCGCGCCCACCGACAACGGGATCCAGTCGATCTGGGCTTTCATGATGCCGGTCATGGCGCCGTGGCGCTCGGGCGAGCACCACACCATGCCCTCGGCCCAGGCGGCGAGTTCGCGCAGTTCAACCACCTTGGCGTGGGTGTCGGGTGCATCGTCGGGCAGGGGCAGACCGGTGGGGTTGAACACGCGCGCTTCGGCGCCCATGGCTTGCAGCAGACGCACGCACTCCTCGACCACAAGGCGGCTGAAAGAACGCTCGCGCAACGATCCGTAGAGCAGCAGGATCCTGGGCGGATGGCTGCTGACCCCGCCGGGCCGCAGGCGTTCCGGGTCGGGCACGCGGAAATGGGCGGCCTCTGCCTGCGGCAGTTCATGGAGCGGCTTTGACACGTTGTCCTTTTTCATTGATCACAGGTTCGCCGTCTTCCTTGGCGAATGCGCCGCGCTGGGGTTGGGGCAGGATGTCGAGCACCACTTCGGAGGGACGGCACAGGCGGGCGCCCAGCGGCGTGACCACAATGGGCCGGTTCATCAGGATCGGGTGCTGGCCGATGAAGTCCAGCAGTTGTTCGTCGGTCCAGTGTGCAGCGCCCAGCCCAAGTTCGTCGAAGGGCGTGCCTTTTTGCCGCAACACATCGCGCACGCCACAGCCCATGGCCGCGATCAGGCCGCGCAGGGTCTCGCTGTCGGGTGGTGTCTTGAGGTATTCGATGATCCGGGGTTGTTCGCCGCTGTTGCGGATCAAGGCCAGCGTGTTGCGCGAGGTGCCGCATGCGGGGTTGTGAAAGATCGTGATGCTGCTCATGGTCTCAGGCTCCCATGCGTTGTTCGGCGGGTCGCCGGGCGTTGACCAGCGCCACCAGGGACAGCATCACCGGCACCTCCACCAGCACACCGACCACCGTGGCCAGCGCCGCGCCGGAGTTCAGCCCGAACAGCGAAATGGCCACAGCCACCGCCAGTTCGAAGAAGTTGGAGGTGCCGATCAGGCAGGCCGGGCCGGCCACGTTGTGCGGCAGCTTGAGCCACCGCGCACCCCACCAGGCAATGAAGAAGATGCCGTAGCTCTGCAGCACCAGCGGCACCGCAATCAGCAGGATCACCAAGGGCTGGCGGACGATGGTCTCCGCCTGGAAACCGAACAGCAGCACGACGGTCGCAATGAGGCCAATCACCGACCAGGGCTTGAGCGCGGCCACAAAACCCGAGACAGCGGTGGGCCCGCGCCGCAGCAACCACTGGCGCGTGAGCATGCCGGCCACCAGTGGCAACACCACGTACAACACGGTGGACAGCAGCAGCGTTTCCCAGGGCACCGTCACGTTGGTCACGCCGAGCAGAAACGCCGCGATGGGCGCAAACGCCACCACCATGATCAGGTCGTTGATCGAGACCTGCACCAGCGTGTAGTTGGCGTCGCCCTTCACCAGCTGGCTCCACACAAACACCATGGCGGTGCAGGGCGCCACACCCAGCAGGATCATGCCGGCGATGTATTCGCTGGCCGACTGCGGATCGACCCAGGGCGCGAACAGGTACTGGAAGAACAGCACGCCGAGTGCCGCCATGGTGAAGGGCTTGATCAGCCAGTTGACCACCAGCGTGAGCACGAGTCCCTGCGGCTTCTTGCCCACATCGCGCACGGCTTGCCAGTCGATCTGGATCATCATCGGGTAAATCATCATCCAGATGAAAACCGCCACCACCAGGTTGACCTGCGCGTATTCCATGGCAGCCACGGCCTGAAAGCCCGATGGCACGACCAGGCCCAGGCCCACGCCCGTGGCGATGCCCAGCGCCACCCACACCGACAGATAGCGTTCAAAGAGTCCCATCAGGCTTTGACCTGACCGATGTCGGTGAGCTCTTGTTTGAGCGCGAGCTTGTTGAGCTTTTCAATCGGCAGCACGGTCAGCAGGGCGATGCGGCGGTTCATCACCATGAAGCAGTCATTGAACGCGCGGTGGATGGCTTCGTCGCTGCCCTTGACCGCTGCGGGATCTTCCACGCCCCAGTGGGCCGACATGGGCTGTCCCGGCCAGACCGGGCACACCTCGCCAGCGGCCTTGTCGCACACGGTCAGCACAAAGTCCATGTGCGGTGCATCGGCGGTGGCGAACTCGCTCCAGTTCTTGCTGCGCAGGCCGGCGGTCTTGAAGCGGTTGCGCTCCAGCAGGTCGATGGCGTGCGGATTGACCGCACCGGCCGGGTGGCTGCCGGCGCTGTAGGCGCGAAAGCGGCCCGCTCCCATCTGGTTGAGGATGGCCTCGGCCATGATGCTGCGCGCCGAATTGCCGGTGCAGATGAACAGGACGTTGTAGGTGGACGTGGTCATGAGAAACCTTTCAGCAGGTGGTGCAGACGGGGACAGAGGCCGTCACTTCGCAGGGCTCGCCCTGGCAGCAGTGGGCGGTGAGGAATTGCAGCAAGTCGTTCATGGCGCCGAACTCGGCGCGGTAGATCAGGTGGCGGCCATCGCGCTCCTGCGACACCAGTGCGGCGTGGCTGAGCTCCTTGAGGTGGAAGGACAGCGCTGTGCCGGCCACGCCCAGGGATTCGCTGAGTTCGCCTGGCGTGAGACCGCTGGGGCCTTGCGCGACCAGTGCGCGAAAGATGCGCAGGCGGGTGTCTTGCGCCAGTGCGCCAAGCGATTTGACGGCTTGGGTCTCGTTCATGGCATCTCCTTCAGGCGGCGTGTTTCAGGGTGGCCTGGGTGGGCAGTTTGAGCGTGGCCAGCCAGCACAACACCAGCATGAGCGCCGAGCCCAGCAGCGCATACAGCAGCCCGCCCCACTGGTAGAGCAGGCCCGAGAGCAGCGTGCCGCTGAAACGGCCGAGCGCGTTGGCGGCGTAGTAGAAGCCCACGTCTTCGGCCGCCTTCTCCGAGCCGGCGTAGGCCAGCACCAGGTAGGAGTGCACGGACGAGTTCACCGCAAACGCAAAGCCGAACACGCCCAACCCGCCCACCACCACCCAGGGCAGGTGCGGCACGTTGAGTGCCACGGCCACGGCCAGTGCCATGGGCACCAGCGCCAGCAGCGCCGACCACCACCGCGCCGCCGGTACCTCGGTGCTCAGGCCGTCGATGCTGCGTCTCACCAACGCCGGGGCCATGGCCTGCACCGCGCCATAGCCGATGGTCCAGGCCGCCAGAAAGGTGCCCACCATGGTGAAGGTCCAGCCTTGGGAATACAGGTACACCGGCACGCCCACCACAAACCACACGTCGCGTGCGCCGAACAACACCACGCGCGCCGCAGCCAGCACGTTCACACCGGTGTTCTTGGCAAACAGTTCCTTGGCCGATTTCGACGCCTTGCTCTTGCCCATCATCTGCGGCAGCGAGGTCACCACGCCCACGAGCACCAGCGCCAGCAACCCCGCCATGGCCCACAGCGCCTGCTGGAAGCCCAGCGTCTGCAGCAGCAGGCCGCCCATGAAAAAGCCGACGCCTTTCATGGCGTTCTTGCTGCCGGTGAAAAACGCCACCCACTTGAAGAGCTGGCCCGAGCCCTGGTTCTTGGCCTGGTCGGCCGTGACCTTGATGGCCGATTTGCTGGCGGTTTTGGTGAGGTCTTTGGCCACACCGCAGATGCCTTGCGCCAGCACCACCCAGGCCACCGACATGGCCGCGCTCCAGCCCGGGTCCAGGAACGAGAGCACGGTGAAACCGGTGATCTGCATGACCAGGCCCACGGTGAGCATGCGCGTGATGCCGTGGCGCGTGGCCAGCCAGCCGCCGACGAAGTGGGCCACGATGCCCGCCGCTTCGTACAGCAGGAACAAAAACGCCAGCGTGAACGGCGAATAGCCGAGTTGGTAGAAGTGCAGCAGCACCAGCATGCGCAGCGCGCCGTCGGTGAGCGTGAAGCCCCAGTAGGCGGCGGTGACGATGGCGTAGTGGCGTTCGGCGGTGTTCATCGTCAGATGCCCACTGCTTGCATGTGGCAGGCCAGGTCGACCATGCGGCAGGCGTAGCCCATTTCGTTGTCGTACCAGGCGTAGACCTTGAGCAGCGTGCCGTCGGTGACCATGGTGGAGGGCGCGTCCACGATGCTCGATCGCGTGTCGCGCGCGTAGTCCACGCTCACCAGAGGTCGTGTCTCAAAGCCCAGGATGCCGGCCAGCGGGCCTTGTGCGGCCGCAGCGAACAGGGCGTTCACCTCGTCCACCGTCGTCTCTCGCTGCAGTTCAAACACGCAGTCGGTGAGCGAGGCATTGAGCGCCGGCACGCGCACCGCGTGGCCGTTGAGCTTGCCCTTGAGCTCGGGGTAGATCAGCGCGATGGCGGTGGCGCTGCCGGTGGTCGTGGGTGCCAAGCTCATGAGGGCGCTGCGCGCACGGCGCAGGTCTTTGTGGGGCGCGTCCACCACCAGGTTGGTGTTGGTCGGGTTGTGCAGCGTGGTGATCTGGCCGTGGCGGATGCCGATGGCTTCGTGTACCACCTTCACCACCGGCGCCAGGCAGTTGGTGGTGCACGAGGCGGCGGTCACGATGCGGTCGCGCGTGGGCTCGTACCGCGTTTCGTTCACACCCACCACGATGTTGAGCACGCCGCCGGTTTTCACCGGCGCTGCCACGATCACGCGCTTCGCGCCGCGGTCCAGGTGGCCCTGGATCGTCTCGGGCGTGAGGAACTTGCCGGTGCACTCCAGCACAACGTCCACACCCAGATCGCCCCATGGAATTTCGCCTGGTGTGGCGTGGGCGCTGAAACCCAGACGGTGCTGGTCAATGCGGATGGCGTCTTCGCCGTCGGCGGCGATGTCGGCGCGCCATTTACCCTGCACGCTGTCAAAGGCCAGCAGGTGGGCTGTTGCCGCTGCGCCGCCCTTCAATTCGTTGAGATGCACCACCTGCAGCCGGTTGCCGGCGCGGGGGTCGGTGGTGTCGCGTTCGGCTGCGCCCAGGGCGGCGCGCAGGGCCAGGCGGCCGATGCGGCCCATGCCGTTGATGCCGACTTTCATGGTGTTTCTCCCGGTGTCAGGTAGTTGTTCATTATTTCAAGAATGGTTGAATCATAGTTCGCCCATGTGACACGGGTGTGACGCTGCAGCGCCGAGGTGCATGTCATCAAAACTTCATGCGCTTGCCTTGTGAGGGTCATGAGTGGTTTTCAGACTGCAGGGTCATGAACACCACCTTTCTCCCCCACGCCGCTGCGTCAGCGCCCAGCTTCGTCAACGTGCCGGCACTGTCGGCCGGCCAAGGCATCGAGGTGTCCTGGGCCCGCCACCAGAGCGAGGTGCGCGAGGCACAAAAGCTCCGCTTCGACGTGTTCGCGTTGGAGATGGGCGCCCGCCTTCCCAAGACCGTGCCCGGTCACGATGTGGATCTCTTCGACGATTTCTGCGAACACCTGCTGGTGCGCGACAAGGCAAGCCGGCAGGTGATCGGCACCTACCGCGTGCTCACGCCGGCCCAGGCCAAGCGCGTGGGGAGCACCTACAGCGACACCGAATTCGACCTCACCCGCCTGCGCGCGGTGCGCGAGCGCATGGTGGAGCTGGGCCGCAGCTGCGTGCACCGCGACCACCGCCACGGCGGCGTGATCATGGCGCTGTGGGGCGCGCTGGCCAGCTTCATGCAGCGCAACCAGCTCGACACCATGATCGGCTGCGCCAGCATCCCGATGCAGCACGAAGGCCCACACGGCATGGTGGGCGGTGGACACGCGGCGGCCAGCATCTGGCGCCAGCTCAAGGCCACGCACCTGGCACCGATCGATTTCCATGTGCGCCCGCGCCTGCCCCTGCCGGTGGAGCGGCTCAACGACACGCTGGACGTTCAGCCGCCCGCTTTGATCAAGGGGTATTTGCGACTGGGCGCCAGGGTGATGGGGCCTCCGGCCTGGGACCCGGACTTCAATTCAGCCGACCTGCCCCTGCTCATGCGCATCAGCGAGCTGCCGCCGCGTTACCGCAAACACTTTCTGGGGGCCTGAGATGGCGGTCCCCACTGCGCTTCGCGCGACTCCCCAAGGGGCGGGACTGGGGGCCTGGCAAAGCCAGTTCCGCGGTGCCTTGGCCGACGTGGCCGCCGACGGCGGCGGTGACGAGGGCCCGGGTGAGGGTGGTGAACGGGCCCGCTTTCGGGCCGT
>JAJNQE010000087.1 GCA_021154985.1 Hydrogenophaga sp. | reverse complement strand
GTGGCCTCGGTGATCGCCATGCTGGCCATTGGCGACGGCGCCAAGCAGGTGGTGATCGACCGCATCAGCGCCATGGGTTCCAACCTGTTGCTGGTGCGCCCGGGTGCGCCCAACCAGCGCGGCTTCCAGAACATCGCCACGCTGGTGCTGGCCGATGTGCACGCGATCGACAAGGAGGTGCCCAACGTGGTGGCCGCCGTGCCCGAGCAGAGCAGCACGGCCACGCTGCGCTATGGCGATGCCGACTACTCCAGCAGCATCCTGGGCACCTCGTCGAAGTTCCCGCTGGCGCGCCAGTGGCGCGTGCAGCACGGCACTTTCTTCACCGACGAAGACGAGCAGGAATACGCCACCGTGGCGGTGTTGGGCCAGACGGTGGCCAAGGCCTTGTTCCCGGGCGGTGAGGAACCGCTGGGCAAGTTCGTGCTGGTCAACAACCTGATCTTCCAGGTGGTGGGTGTGATGAGCTCGCGCGGTGCCTCGCCCAGCGGCCAGGACCAGGACGACGTGGTGCTCGTGCCCTACGCCACCAGCCAGTTGCGGCTTTCGGGCCAGCGCTTTTTGCGCAACGTGACGGTGGCGGTGGAGGACGTGAGCCGCATCGACGAGACGCAGTCGGCGGTGGAGTCGCTGCTGGCCGAGCGCCACGGCGTGATCGACTTCCAGATCCGCAACATGGCCTCCATCATCGACACCGCCACCGAGACCCAGAACACCATGACGATCCTGCTCGGCTCGATCGCCGCCATCTCGCTGCTGGTGGGCGGCATCGGGGTGATGAACATCATGCTGGTCAGCGTGACCGAGCGCACCCGCGAGATCGGCATCCGCATGGCCACCGGGGCGCGCATGCGCAACATCCTGCAGCAGTTCCTGATCGAGGCGCTGGTGGTCTCCGCGCTGGGCGGCGTCATCGGCGTCGTCATCGGCCTGGGTGTGGCCTTCGTGATCGGCGCCACCGGCACGGCGGTGCAGTACTCCGTCACCCCCGTGGTGCTGGCCTTTGGCTGCGCGTTTGCCACCGGCCTGATCTTTGGATACCTGCCAGCGCGCAAGGCCGCGCGGCTGGACCCCGTGGTCGCCCTTTCTTCCGAATGAGCCCTGTGATGAAACCGTTTTCCTTCCCCCTCGCCAAACCGCTGGTGCTGGCCATTGCGCTCGCGCTGCAGGCCTGCGCCACCACCGGGCCGGCGCGCACGCCCGTGGTGGAGATACCGGCCGCCTGGAGCCCCGCAGCACCGTCGATTGAAGCCGCGCAGCTCACCACCGCGTGGTGGCAGTCCTTCGGTTCGCAGCCGCTGGAGCGCCTGATCGAAGAAGCGCAGGCCGGCAGCCCCGACCTGCGCATCGCCATCGAACGCATCCGCCAGGCCGACATTGCTTTGCAGCAGGCCGGCGTGTCGCGCCTGCCGTCGGTGAACGGCAGCCTGGGCGCCTCGGCCAGCCAGAGCGACGGACCCGGGGTGCCGTCGACCTCGCGCGAATCGAGCAGCGCAGGGCTCTCGGTGAGCTACGAGGTGGACCTCTGGGGTCGCATCGCCGCCGGTGTGCGCGCGGGCGAGGCCTCGCTGCAGGCGAGCGAGTTCGACTGGAAAACCGCGCGCTTGACGCTGCTGACCGGCGTGGCCAACAACTACTTCCTGTGGCTCAACACCGCCGAGCGCCTGCGCATCGCGCGCGAAAACCTGGCCATTGCCGAGCGTGTGCTGGGTATCGTCGAAGCGCGCCAACGCAATGGCGTGGCCACTGCGCTGGAGGTGTCGCAACAGCGCACCACGGTGCTGTCGCAGCGCACCGCCTTGCTGCCGCTGGAATTGCAGCAGCGTCAGACCGGCACGGCGCTCGCCTTGCTGCTGGGCCGTGTGCCGCAGGGCTACACGCCCGAGGCGGGCGAGTTCACGCAGTTGCAGGTGCCCGCGCTCTCGCCGGGTTTGCCGTCGTCGTTGCTCACGCGCCGGCCCGACCTGGCCTCGGCCGAGGCGCAGCTCGCCGCGGCCGACGCCAACGTGGACGCTGCGCGCGCCGCGCTGCTGCCCAGCCTCTCGCTCTCGGCCTCGGGCAGCCTGGGCACTTCGGCCTTGTTGAGTCTGGCCGATCCCACGCGCAGCATTTCCATCGGCCTGTCGCTGGCCCAGTCCATCTTTGACGGCGGGCGCCAGCGCCTGCAGATCCGCAGCACCGAGTCGCAACGCGTGGTGCTGATCGAGAACTACGGCAAGGCCATCCGCACCGCGCTCAAGGAAGTGGACGACGGCCTGGGCAACGTGGACCGCAGCCAGCGCCAGGAGGCGCTGCAGCGCGAGGTGGTGGCGCAGGCACGGCGTTCGCTGCAACTGGCCGAGCTGCGCTACCGCGAGGGCAGCGGCGATTTGTTGTCGGTGCTGGATGCGCAGCGCACCTTGTTTTCTGCGCTCGACGCACTGGCCACGCAGAGCCTGTCGCGCCTGACGGCGGCGCTCGATCTGTACAAGGCACTGGGCGGCGACTGGGCCGGGCCACCACCACCACGGGGCTGAACGGCGGGCTGGTGATGGTGTGAGGCGGGGGAGGGGGCTGCAAATTTTGCAGTCCCCCGCCTCATTTTCTAAATGAGAATCGTTATAATTCGCAAAATGCAAAACGCAGGGAAATTCACGCCGGCTGCCCCCGCAGCGTCCAACCGGGCCTACTGGCTCAAGACCCTGCACCAATGGCACTGGATCAGTTCGGCGCTGTGCCTGGTCGGCATGCTGCTGTTCGCTTTCACCGGCATCACCCTCAACCACGCGGCCGACATCGGCGCGCAGCCGCAGGTGCAGCAGCAGACGCTGCAACTGCCCGCCGAGCTGCGGGCCGCGCTGGCCCCCCGAGACGACGAGCCCGAGAACGCCGCGCTGCCGCCTGCGCTGCACCAGTGGCTGGGTGACGCGCTGGACGTGGCCTTGCCCGGCACCGCCGCGGAATGGTCGCCCGAGGAGGTTTACCTCTCGCTGCCCAGGCCCGGCGGCGACGCCTGGCTGCGCATCGAGCGCGAGACGGGCAGCGTGGAATACGAGCGCACCGACCGGGGCTGGATCTCATACCTGAACGACCTGCACAAGGGCCGTCACACCGGCGTGGCGTGGAAGTGGTTCCTCGACATTTTTTCGGTGGCTTGCCTGGTGTTCTGCATCACCGGCCTGTTCATCCTCAAGTTCCACGCCACCAACCGCTCCACGACCTGGCCCATGGTGGGCGCGGGCCTCGTGGTGCCGATGCTGCTCGTGATTCTGTTCATCCATTGACCCACCCAGGAGCCACCACCCCATGTTGATCCGATACGCCTGCGCCCTCACGGCGGCGGGTTTCACCGTCCCCGCACTGGCCGCCGACATGGCGCTCAAGGTCGAAATTCCTCGCCTCGCCGTGGCCGAGTACCACCGCCCTTACGTGGCGATCTGGATCGAGAAAGCCGACCAGTCCTTCGCCGGCAACCTCGCCGTCTGGTACGACATCAAGATGCGCAACAACGAGGGCACCAAGTGGCTCAAGGACATGCGAGCCTGGTGGCGCAAGAGCGGGCGCGAACTCACGATGCCGGTGGACGGTATCAGCGGCGCCACGCGCGCGCCCGGCGAGCAGTCGGTCCAGTTCACCGACGCCACCGCGCTGGGCAAGCTGGCCCCCGGTGAATACAGCCTGGTGCTTGAAGCCGCCCGCGAGGTGGGCGGACGCGAGCAGGTGAAAGTGCCTTTTGTGTGGCCACCCAAAGCCTCCACCACCACGCAAGCGCGTGGCGAACACGAACTCGGCGCGATCAGCGTCACCGTCAAACCCTGACCCAACCGGAGCCCTCCATGACAACCCCATCCGTTCGCGCCCGTGTCCTCACCTTGGCCGCTGCGGCCGTGCTGGCCTTGCCGGCCGCCGTGCACGCGCACCGTGCCTGGCTGTTGCCCTCGGGCACGGTCTACTCGGGCCAGCAGCCCTGGGTGTCGGTGGACGCCGCCATCTCCAACGACATTTTTTATTACGAGCACAACGCGGCGGGGCTGGACAACCTGCTCGTGATCGGCCCCGACGGCCAGCCCGTGCAGGCCGAGAACCAGGCCAAGGGCCGCTACCGCAGCGTGTTCGATGTGAAGCTCTCTCAGACCGGCACCTACCGCATTGCGCTGGTGAACGACACGCTGATTGCCAGCTTCAAGGTCGGCACCGAAACCAAACGCCTGCGCGGCACCGCCGAGTCGCTGGCCAAGGAGATCCCCGCCAACGCCGAAGACCTGCGCGTGAGCCAGTCGCAAAACCGGGTGGAGACCTTCGTGACTTCGGGCAAGCCGACCACCGATGCGCTCAAGCCCACCGGGCGCGGCATCGAGCTGGTGCCGGTGACGCACCCCAACGACCTGGTGGAAGGCGACACCGCCACGCTGCGCTTTCTCGACAACGGCAAACCCGCTGCCGGCTACGCGGCCACGGTGATCCTGGGTGGCTTGCGCTACCGCAGCGAACTCGGCGAGATGCGCCTGACCACCGACAAGAACGGCGAGATCCAGGTCAAGTGGCCGGCTGCCGGCATGTACTGGGTCAACATCGCGCCGGCGCGTGCCGCCGGCATGGGCGGCCCTGGTGCGGGCGGCCCCGCAGCCGGTGCCATGGCGGCTGCCACGCCACCCGAGCCCACGGGCCCGGCGGGCACGCTGGCCGAGCCGGTGCGCCGCTCGGGCTACAGCCTCACGCTGGAAGTCTTGCCACGCTGACCCTCCCGGCCCCCGCCGGCCTGCCCCAGACCACGTGGGTGGCTGGGGTTGATTTTTTTCAACGATCCCTTGTGCCCATGAACCGCGTGCTCGTGCCCTTGCAGCTGGACAGCGCTGCGCCAGCGCTGGGTGCGCAACTGCACCAGCTCGATGGCCAGACCATGGGCACGACCTGGCAGCTGCGCTGGGTGGCCACCACCCATGCCGCCACCGAGGCCGCAGACGGGCCTGTGCGGGCGGCGGTGCAGGCCGAGCTGGACCTCGTGGTTCAGCAGATGAGCACCTGGCTGCCGGGCTCGGACCTGGACCGCTTCAACCGCGCGCCGCCCGACACGTGGCACACCGTGCCCCACGCCATGGCCGAGGTGCTGCAGGCCGCGCTCTGGCTGGCCGAGGTGTCGGCCGGCGCCTTCAACCCGGCGGCGGGCGCGCTGGTGAACGCCTGGGGCTTTGGCCCCGATCCGCGCTACACCGACCCCGGCTTTGTGCCGCCGTCTGCCGATGCCGCGCGCGCCGCACTGTGCCGCAGCGACTGGCGCAGCCTGCGCTGGGACCGCGAGCGCCAACAGCTCTGGCAACCCGGCGATGTGCTGCTCGATTTTTCCGCGATTGCCAAGGGCTATGCAGTGGACCGGGTGTCGCGCCGCCTCGTCGCCATGGGGCTGCCGCACCACCTGGTGGAAGTGGGCGGTGAGTTGCGGGGCGCGGGCATGCGCATGGACGGGCTGCCCTGGTGGGTGGATCTCGAACAGCCGCCCACCGACCCGCATCAAGCACCGCTGCCCACCACCCGTGTGGCCCTGCACGGCCTGAGCGTGGCCACCTCCGGCGACTACCGCCGTGTCTACACCCACGGGGGGGAACGCCGTGCGCACACCATCGACCCGCGCACCGGCTGGCCCGTGGCCCATGGCCTGGCTTCGGTGAGCGTGTTGCATGCGGACTGCGTGTGGGCCGATGCGTGGTCGACCGCGCTCACGGTGTTGGGCCTGGCCGAGGGCGTGGCGCTGGCCCGTGCACACCGCATTGCGGCGCTGTTTGTGCAACGCGAGGCCGACGGCCGCCTCACCGAAACCCCGACGCCTGCGATGGTGGAGCTCGCTTGATGACACAAGAAAAAATGTTGCAAGCGCTGGTCACGTTGCTGGCTTACGGCGCAATGTGCGGTGCCATCGCCTGGCGGCATCACCAGCGGCAGCGCGAAGCACAGCGCCGGGTGCAAGCGCTGCTGCCGGCCACGCCGGGCGCGCCGGTGTGGTGGGTGGCGCACGCCAGCCAGACCGGCCAGGCCGAAGCGCTCGCGCTGCAGACCGCGCAGGCACTGCACGCCGGCGGTGTGCCGGTGCGGCTGGCGCCGCTGGGGCAGATCGGTCTGGCCGACCTGCAACAGGCCGACCGCCTGCTGTGCATTGCCAGCACCTACGGCGAAGGCGATGCGCCCGACAGCGCGGAACGCTTTGCACGCGAGGTCATGGGCAGCACGGCGGTGAGCCTGTCGCACCTGCATGTGGGCCTGCTGGCCTTGGGTGACCAGGGTTATGCCCACTTCTGCGGCTTCGGCCGCAGGCTCGACCAGTGGCTCGCGGCCCGCGGCGCGCAGCCGCTGTTTGAGCGCATCGACGTGGACAAGAGCGACCCCGAGGCCCTGCAGCGCTGGCGCCAGCACCTGACCCACCTGGCCGGCACCAACGACCTGCCGGACTGGGAGGCCCCGGCCTTGCAGCCCTGGCGTCTGCAGGCCCGCGCGCACCTCAACCCGGGCAGCGAAGGCGAACCCGTGCACCACCTCGCGCTGGTGCCCGGCAGCGGCACGCCCTTGCCCGACTGGCAGGCTGGCGACCTCGTGCAGATCGAGGTGCCCACCGCGCCCGGCGAGCCGCGCGACTACTCCGTGGCCTCGGTGCCGCAGGACGGCGCCGTGCACCTGCTGGTGCGCCGCTGCGTGCGCGCCGACGGCAGCCCGGGCCTGGCCTCGGGCTGGCTCACGCAAGGCGCTGAACCCGGCGCCACGGTGATGCTTCGCCTGCGCGCCCACAGCGGTTTTCGCATTGGCGACAACGCGGCCCGGCCATTGATCCTGATCGGCAACGGCACCGGGCTCGCGGGCTTGCGCGGGCACCTGCGAGGCCGACTCGCCGCCGCCGGCCACCTGGCTGATGCGGCACGCGTGCCCCGCCCAGCCTCGGTGGCGCCCATGTGGCTGTTGTTGGGTGAACGCCATGCGCGCTGCGATGCACACCACCGCAGCGAGATCGATGCCTGGGCCGCACAAGGCTGGATCAGCCGCGTCGACTGGGTGTTTTCACGCGACCAGGCGCAGCGGCGCTATGTGCAGCACGCGCTGGCCGAGGCGGCTGCGCAGGTGCTTGACTGGGTGGAGCAGGGTGCCGCCATCTACGTGTGCGGCAGCCTGGACGGCATGGCGGGCGACGTCAACGACACGCTGCAGAACATCCTGGGTCAAGAAGCGCTGCAGCAGCTCGCGGCCGAAGGCCGCTACCGGCGCGACGTGTACTGAGATCGTCAGCCACCGGCGCGGTGCACGCGTCGACACCCGGAGGGGTTGATGCCGGCGTGCTGCGCGGGCGTGTTCCAGTCTTCCGCCGTCTTCACAGGGGATGAAGCAAAAGGCCCACCGGGCGGTGGGCCTTTTCAGAGCGCTCCGAATCGATGGACTGCATCAGAACTTGAAGTCGGCGGTGACCGCCGCCGAGCGCGGTGCGCCCAGCGAGATGCGGGAGCCGCCGTTGTTCAGCACCGAGAGGTATTCCTTGTCGAACAGGTTGTACACGTTCAGGCGCACGGTCACGTTGTCGTTGATCTGGTAGGCCGCCATCATGTCGGCCACCCAGAAGGACGGGATGTTCGGCACGTTTTGTGTGGCGAGGTTGGTGCCTGCCGTCACCACACGCTTTTGCTCCGACGTGTAGCGCGCACCCACGCCCAGCGTGAGTTTGTCCAGCTGGTACGAGGTCCACACGGTGGCGGTGAGGTCGGGTGACCAGCGCACGCCGTCGGTGGCGGTCACAACACCGGTGGTGGTGTTGAGGCTGCGCTGATCCAGCTGCTTGGTGCTGGTCTTGGCCAGGCCTGCCGTGATCTGCCAGAAGTTGGTGATCTGGCCCACGGCCGAGAGCTCGATGCCCTGCACCCGCGTCTTGCCGAACTGCTGCGTGGTGTTGCTGATCGCGTCATAGGTGGTCTGCTTGTCGTTGTCGGAGCGGAAGATCGCCGCCGCCACGTTCAGGCGTTTGTTCAGCAGCTCCCACTTGGTACCGAGTTCGATGGTTTTGGTTTCCTGCGGGTCCAGCGCTGCGTTGGCCTGGTTGTTGGCCGTGGCGCTGAGCTGGAAGTTGTTGCCGCCGGGGGGTGTGGCCGAGGTGGCGTAAGACGCGTACACGCTGCCGTTTTCGGCGGGTTTGTACACGCTGCCCACGCTCCAGCTCACCAGGCTGCGCGAGTCCTCCAGGTTGGTGCGCACGCCGGCCACGGTGACGTTGTCGGTCTTGAGCTTGTAGCGGTCCAGGCGCAGCCCGCCGTTGAGCGACCACTGGTCGTTGAGCTTGGCGGTGTCGAAGACGTAGAGGCCGATGGTGTTGGTTGTGCCGCCGGTTTCGGCGCCGTTGCGCGGGCCGAAGGTGGCCATGGCATCGGATGGATTCGGGTTGTAGAGGTTGGCCGGATCGGTCGTGCCCGTGGCGGTGTGGCCGTAGCTCACCTGCTTCTCGTGCATCAGCTCCACACCCGCCGCCAGCGAATGCTGCATGCCGCCCGCGCTGAACGAGGTGTTCATGCTGGTCTGGTTGGCGAAGATGGTGTTTTCCTGGTCCACGTTCTGGCGCGAACGGCTCACCGTCCAGCTGGACGGATCGGTCGCGGTCACGGCGACCACGTTGCCGGTGCCGGTCAAGGTGCGGTCCATGTGGGTCTTGCCCACACGGGTGATGTTGCGCACCACCGTGCCCTGGCCCAGGTCATGTTCGATCTTGGCGGTGAACATGTCGGCATCGACCTTTTCGCGGTCGTCCGGGCTGCCGTAGTAGTTGGAGCGGTTCACCTTGGCGCCCGCGTTCATGGCATTGGCCTGGGCTTGCGTGACTTCTGCTGCGTTGGCTGTGGCCGCTGCGGGCTGGCGGAAGTAGCCTTCATAGCCGATGGAGGGAATGCCGCCATCGGGCGTGTTGTTCTGGCGGATGTGCTGGCTGTAGAGGTGCAGGCGCGTGGGCGTGCCCAGGCCGTTCACATACGACAGGCCCAGCCCGCCGCCGGTGTTCTCCACCACGTCGCGGCCGTCCACGCCGCTGTCTTGCGCCATGGCGTTGAGGCGGAAGGCCGAGGTCTCGCTGAGCTGGCGGTTCAGGTCCAGCGTGGCTCGCTTGCGGCTGGCAGTGCCCAGCGTGGCCGACGCGCTGCTCTCGTCGCCCAGATGGGCTTGTTTGGAAATGAGGTTGAGGTAGCCGGTGGCCGCTCCCCGACCGGTTTCGGCGCCTGCAGCGCCTTTGACGATTTCAACCTGCTCCAGGTTGAAGGTGTCGCGCGTCACGGGACCCAGGTCGCGGATGCCGTCCACAAAGGTGGATTGCTGCAGCGAGAAGCCGCGCAGCTGGAAGGTGTCGCCGGCGGACGTGTTGCCGTTTTCGCCCATCTGCATGGTGATGCCGGGCGTGTTGCGCAAGGCCTCCATGAGCGTCACCGCGCCTTGCTCCTGCAGGGTTTCTTTCCGGATGATCTGGATGGTCTTGGGCGTGTCCACCAGCGGTGCGGTGATCTTGGTGTTGGCCGAGCGGTCGACCTTGTAGGGCACGTCGGCGGCCTCCTTGACGGTCACGGTGGGCAGGGTGGCTTCTTGCTGCGCCATGCCGGCCACGGGCACGGTGGCGGCGAGCAGGGCGAGGACGTGGGCGGAACGGTGGTGTCGGCGGCGGCGGATCTGGGCCATGAAAAGGGTCCTTCTGGGAAGTGATGAGAACGTGGCTGGCGGACTCTCAAATCGTTTCTGTCCCGCAGGAAACGGGGCAGACCGGAAGGTGCTGGCTGGCTGTGCCGGGATTATCTCAAATAAGAATCATTTTTATTCAAACTTTTTGCATTTTTTTGAATCTCGCTGGCGCCAGACGCAAAAAAGCGCCAGTGCCGGGGGCACTGGCGCTTTGACCAACGAGGGACAGCGTGTCAGAAGCTGAGGTTGGCGGTCACCCAGAGGCGGCGGCCTTCGAGCATGTTGTTGTAGAGGGCGCTGTAGGCGTTGGGCGCGTACTGGCCGTACTCCAGGAAATCTGTGTCAAACAGGTTGTAGACCGTGGCGCTGATCGTCAGGGCGTTGCTCACGCGGTAGCTGCCCCCCAGGTGGATCTGGGTCGTGGCCTTGTAGTCGCCCAGCACCGCGCGGGCCGCTGCGCCAGCGGCCGAGGAGTCGTCGCGCCAGCGCTTGCTGCGGTACTCGGCGCTGACCCAGGCGGACACCTTGTCGTCCACCTTCCAGTCGACCTTGGCGTTGAGCATGTGCTTGGGCGTGTTGAACAGGGGTTCGCCTGCACTGGCGCCGCTTTTTTGTTCGCTGCGGGTGAAGGTGTAGTTGGCCGAGGCGTGGATGGTTCGGGCGAGCGGGAAGCGGGTGGAGAACTCGAAGCCGCGCGTCTCGGCGCGGTCCACGTTGACCGACTGGCCGTAGGTGTCCACCGCCGGCCAGTTGCCATAGTCCACACAACCCGGGCGGTTGGGCTGGGCGGCGAAGCTGCAGTTCAGCAGACCAGCGCCGGTGGCGATCTTGTCCTTGAACTGGTTGAAGAAGACGGTTCCGCCGAGCGTGAAGCCCTGTTTGTCATCGAACATCGTGCCGAGTTCGTACGAGGTGCTGGTTTCCGGCTTCAGGGTGGGCGTGCCGATCGTGGGGCGCGTGCCCTGGCCGGTGAAGCCGGTGATGCCGTCGGCCAACTGGTCCAGTCGCGGGGTCTTGAAGCCACGGCTCACGCCGCCCTTGACGGTCCAGTTGTCGGTCGCGTCCCACACCGAATAGATGCGGGGGCTGAACTGGCTGCCGAAGCGGTTGTGGTTGTCGTAG
Source organism: Hydrogenophaga sp. (assembly GCA_021154985.1). Taxonomy (GTDB): domain Bacteria; phylum Pseudomonadota; class Gammaproteobacteria; order Burkholderiales; family Burkholderiaceae_C; genus Hydrogenophaga. The sequence goes on along the minus strand of JAJNQE010000087.1, from coordinate 8,391 downwards.
CGTGCGCCCAGGGTCAGGGCCAGGCTGGGGGTGAGGTGCCATTCGTCTTCGCCGAACACCGCCCATTGCGTGTGGGTGTAGGGCGCGGGCGCCACACCGTCGACCATCTCGGCTTTCCAGTGCTGGGCACCCACGGTGAGCAGGTGGTTGTTGCCCACGGCGGTGATCAGCTTGCCGTCCAGGATGGTGTTGGAGGCGGTCAGCGTGCGCGGGCTGCCCGGCACCTTGTTGGGCGTGCCGTTGGGAATTGTGCGACCGATGGTCTCGGTTTCGTTGTGCGTGAGACTGGTCTCCAGCTTGCCCAGCCGGGTGGTGGCGTTGTAGGCCACCACCGCCTGATCGCGGTTGAATTTCTGCTTGTCGGCGTAACCCTGCACACCCAGGGTGCCGAGCTGGGCCGACGAGTTGTCGTACACCTGCCGCGCGGTGTCCAGGTCGAGGTAGAGCTCGTGGTCCTTGTTGGGTGTGAGGGTCAGGCGCGCACCCAGGGTCTCGATGTCGGCCTTCACCGGGCTGGGGCCGCGCGTGCTGATGGTGGTGTTGCCCGCGTTGCCGGTGGGCTCCAGTTCGGAGGCCGAGCGCTTGAAGGTGCTGCCGCGCAGCGTGAGGCCCAGCGTGTCCTGTTTGATCGGACCGCTCAGGTAGACGTTGGCGCCCACGGTGTCGCCGCGGTCGCGGTTTTCCTGCAGCGTGCCGTTCAGGCTCACCGCGCCGGCCCAGACCTTGCCGACCTTGCGCGTGATGATGTTGATGACACCCCCCATGGCGTCCGAGCCGTACAGCGTGGCCATGGGGCCGCGGATGACTTCGATGCGCTCGATGGCGCTGATGGGCGGCAGGAAACTGGTCGAGGTCTCGCCAAAACCGTTCGGCGTGACGCTGCCCGCCGCGTTTTGCCGGCGACCGTCCACCAGCACCAGCGTGTAGTCCGAGGGCATGCCGCGGATGCTGATGTTCATGCCACCGGTTTTGCCGACGTCGTTGCCCACGTCCACGCCTTCCACGTTGGAGAGGGCTTCGGCCAGGCTGTTCGCACGCTGGGTTTCCAGCGTTTCGCGCGAGATCACGGTGATGCTGGCGGGCGCCTTTTTGATGTCCTGCTCGAAACCGGAGGCCGACACCACCACCTCGCCCAAGGTCGGGGCGGTGGATTGGGCGTGGGCTGCGCTCAAGGTGAGCAGGTACAGGCCGCAGGCGATCGCGGTGGCGCTTTGAGGCAGGCGGCGGATCGGCGACGGGAAGGCTTGCAACATCGATGGTTCCTTGTTTGTTGATGCACTGATGCGTTCATGGAGGTGGCTGGCTTCCACTCGGTACGCACATCTCAAAACAAGGACGGCAACAACAGGTGCGGCTGGCTGGTTGCTTCATTATTACAAATAAAAACGATTCGCGTTAATGTTTCCTTAATTTTTTGCACAGATTGCATGGGGGTGCCGGGAGGCGTGGCATTGGGATAATCTTTTGCGGCGCAGCAAAAAACTATGGGGGGTATATAAACTATCAATCCGCAATACTGGTAGTTGTTGGCTATGATCGACGCATCGCAGCCAACAGCCGGCCCGCTGCAACGTTTTCTTCAACCTCACCAAGGAAATCACCATGTCCCTGATCAACACCACCGTCCAGCCTTTCAAGGCCGAAGCCTTCCACAACGGCAAGTTCGTGCCCGTGTCCGACGCCAGCCTGCGCGGCGAGTGGTCGGTCCTGATCTTCATGCCCGCCGCCTTCACCTTCAACTGCCCGACCGAAGTGGAAGACGCTGCCGACAACTACGCCGAGTTCCAAAAAGCCGGTGCCGAGGTCTACATCGTGACGACCGACACCCACTTCGCGCACAAGGTGTGGCACGAGACCTCGCCTGCCGTGGGCAAGGCCAAGTTCCCGCTGATCGGTGACCCGACCCACGCGCTGACCCGCGCGTTCGGCGTGCACATCGAAGAAGAAGGCCTGGCGCTGCGCGGCACCTTCATCATCAACCCCGAAGGCGTGATCAAGACCGCCGAAGTGCACGACAACGCGATCGCCCGCGACGTGAAAGAGACCCTGCGCAAGCTCAAGGCCGCCCAGTTCGTGGCCAAGAACCCAGGCCAGGTGTGCCCCGCCAAGTGGAACGAAGGCGCCAAGACCATCACGCCTTCGCTGGACCTGGTCGGCAAGATCTAAGCACGCTCGCCGTCTTTAGTACCGCAGACCGATGGGCCCCTGGGCCCATCCACCGGCGGCATTGATGCCTCAACCCCATTCAGGAGAATTTCATGCTCGACACCAACCTCAAGGCCCAGTTGCAGGCCTACCTGGGCAAGCTGCAGCGCCCGATCCGACTGATTGCTTCGCTCGACGAGAGCGCCGGCGCGGCCGAGATGAAGGAGTTGCTGCAAGAGATCGCCGAGCTCTCCGATCTGGTGAGCTATGACGAGAGCGGCACCGATGCGCGCAAGCCTTCGTTCGTGATCGCTCGCGACGGTGAAACCACCGGCGTGCGCTTCGCCGCAATCCCGCTGGGCCACGAGTTCACCTCGCTGGTGCTGGCGCTGCTGTGGACCGGCGGTCATCCGCCCAAGGTCGAAGCGGCGGTGATCGATCAGATCAAGGGTCTGGAAGGCGACTTCAACTTCGAGATGTACATGAGCCTTTCGTGCCACAACTGCCCGGACGTGGTGCAGGCGCTGACGCTGATGTCCATCCTCAACCCCGCTGTGAAGGCCACCGTGATCGATGGCGGCCTGTACCAGGCCGAGGTGGACGAGCGCCAGATTCTGGCCGTGCCCATGGTCTTCCTCAATGGCGAGCTGTTCGGCTCGGGCCGCATGCTGCTCGAAGAGATCGTGGCCAAGCTGGATGTGAAGTCCGACGAGCGCGAAGCCGCCAAGCTCAACGCCAAGGACCCCTTCGACGTGTTGATCGTCGGTGGTGGCCCGGCCGGTGCGGCGGCTGCGGTGTACGCCGCCCGCAAAGGCATTCGCGTGGGCGTGGCCGCCGAGCGTTTTGGTGGCCAGACCAACGACACGATGGCGATCGAGAACTACATCAGCGTGCTGGAGACCGACGGGCCGAAGTTCGCCGCCGCCCTGGAAGCCCAGGTGCGCCATTACGACGTGGACATCATGAACCTGCAGCGCGCTGAACGGATCATTCCGGCCGCAGAGGTGGGTGGTCTGGTGAAGGTCGAAATGGCCAACGGTGCGGTGCTGCAGGCGCGCAGCGTGATCCTGTCCACCGGTGCACGCTGGCGCAATGTGAACGTGCCCGGCGAGGCCGAGTACAAGAACAAGGGCGTGGCCTACTGCCCGCACTGCGACGGCCCGCTCTTCAAGGGCAAGGACGTGGCGGTGATCGGCGGTGGCAACTCCGGCGTGGAAGCGGCCATTGATCTGGCCGGTATCGTGAAACACGTGACGCTGGTGGAATTTGCCGACGCGCTCAAGGCCGACGCGGTGCTGGTGAGCAAGCTCAAGAGCCTGCCCAACGTGACCATCCACGTGAATGCTCAGACCACCGAAATCACCGGTGCCGGTGGCAAGGTCAACGGCATGTCGTTCAAGGACCGCGTGAGCGGTGAGGTCAAACACGTGGCGCTGGAAGGCGTGTTCGTGCAGATCGGCCTCGTGCCCAACACCGAGTGGCTCAAGGGCACGGTGGACCTGAGTCGTTTTGGTGAGATCGAGATCGATGCCAAGGGTCACACCAACGTGCCCGGCGTGTTTGCTGCGGGTGACTGCACCACCGTGCCGTACAAGCAGATCGTCATTGCCGCCGGTGACGGCTCCAAGGCCGCGCTCAGCGCCTTCGACTACCTGATCCGCCAGCCGGTGGTGGCCGCCAAGGTCGAAGAGGCTGTCGCCGCTTGAACACGATGCACCCATGAAAAAGGCTTCGGGAAACCGAAGCCTTTTCTGTTTCCGGCGGACACGAACGATCAGGCCTTGCGGACTTTCACCGTGTAGTTGCCCACGCCGGTTGCCCGGTTGTAGTGGCGCACTTGCACGTAGTAACGACCGGGGATGAGGTTGGCGCGGATCAGGGCATTGGTGTCCACACCGCTGTCGTCGTCTTCGGCGATCACGGCGGTGGGGCTGTCGGGGCCGAAGAGCTTCATCACCACGTCGGTCGGGCCACGCGTGTCGATGATGTGGGGGCCGCCGGTTTTCACGTTGAACTGGAACAGGTCTTCTTCACCCGCCTTGCCGATGGCGGCCGAGGTTCGGCGTGTGGCGCCGATCACCAGTTCCTTGGCGTCCACCAGAGTGGGCGCCGCCTTCGGGTAGGCCTTGGCGCCGCCGATGAAGGCCTTGTCCAGTGCAGAGAGGGTGGCGTTGGCGCGCGTGCCCACGCCGCTCTGCACCCAACTGCCGGGGAAGAAGTACAGCATCACCGAGTCGGGGTCGAAGGTGGTGCCGTTGATCTGGTCGGCGCGGTACTTGTTGAGCACGTTGTGCCGGATGGTGGATTCGCTCCAGTTGTTGGGCGGTCCCGAGAGGTCGCGGATCACCGCCGCTTCGTTCCATTCAATGCCGCCGGCCGGGTTCTGGTGTTCGTGCATGAGCCCGATGGCGTGGCCGAACTCGTGCGCCACGGTGCCGCCGTCCATGAAGCCCAGGTTCATGGTGGGCTGGTCCAGCGGAATGCTGCGATTGTCGGTGCCCACGTAAGACCAGGCGCCCTTGGCCGGGTCGAAGCTGATGCGGATTTCGGCGTCGGGCGCGTTGTTGAATTCAAACTTCAGATTGGCGTGCGCCGTCCACCACTGCGCCTGCTCGCGCACCTTGGCTTGTTGCGCCGCCGTGCCGCCAATGAAGCGCACGCGCAGTGTGCTGCCGTTCATCCACATCTTGCCCAGCGGCATGATGGCGCGCGTGCGACCGCGGCTGCGCACCGTGGGCTGGAACTGCATGAGCTCGGCGGGCAGCAGGCGCTGGGTGCAGACGTGAACGAGTTTGGACATGGGGGCTCCTCGGGTCGTTGTGGATGGGTCAGGGCTGGCGCACCAGCCGCAGCGGGGTCTCGGCCTGCTCGCCGTTGCTCCAGAGCTGGCCCGTGAGTTCGCGCCCGTCGGCGCTCGCGTTGAGCACCACGCTGCCGGTGTCCAGCGGGCCACGGCCGTCGCCGGTGACCGCCTGCACGGGCATTTCGATGCGGGGTGTGCCCATCACGTTGCTGAGCACGCCTGTGCCCACATAGCGCACGTCGTTGACGATGAGACCTTGCGCGCGAACGCCCGCCGCATAGGTTTGCCAGGTCGGATACCACGACACAGGGAAGGCGTCGGTCTGCAACTGGATCGCACCGTTGTTCACCGTGAGCTGCACCCGCAGGCGGCGGTTGGCGTCGTCGATGGACCACCACATGCCTGAGACATCGCGGGTGCTCTGGCCCGGCGCAGCGGGGGGTGTGGCGGCTGCGTACGGCGGTGGTGAAGGAGTGACTTCCTCTGCATCCTCCGGCGCGAACAGACCGATCACCACCAGCCCGACGAAGATGCCCCCGATCCACATGAAGCCGCGTTGCATGCGCTGCAGCCAGCTGCGCCTGGCCGGGTGCTTCTGGTTGTGTTGCTCCAGCGGGTGGATGCCGTGGGTGGCGAGGTCGGCCACGATCTTCTCGAGATCGTCGGCCCAGTCTTCGGTGCGCAGCTTGAGCGCATGCGATTCCTTCAGGAAACGCAACGGCGCGGGGATGTCGGCGGTGGCCGGCATCTGCATGCCTTCGGTGAGCAGCGGGACGATGGTGGCGCCGTTGGCCTGCGCGGTGAGCACCTCACCGCGGATGGGATCGTCGTCCCGGTCGATGCGCCGCCCGCCCTCGGGGTGCACCATGCCCAGCAGCTCGGGCGTGACCAGCAACAGCACCACCGGCTGGGTCCCGAGCGCGGCCATGATGGCGCTGCGCCACGAGTGTCCACCGCGCAAGTCCTGTTTGTCGAAGAACACCTGATCGGCGCCGTAGAGGCGGCTCAAATCCGCACACAGCCGGTCGGCGTCCTTCTTGCCGTCGGAAGACCGGTAGCTGATGAAGATGCGGTTCATGGCGCGGCGTGGCTGCGCAGCACGGCCAGCAGTTCGCTGGCGGCCTTCTGGTCGGTGGGCGACATGCCGCGCAGGTGCTCCACCACAAAGCCCAGCTGGTCGGCCACCGAAGCCCACATCCACGGTGTGCCGGCGCGCTGGTGCATGTCGTCAAAACTCGTCAGCACCGCCGGCAGTTGTTGCGCCAGCGTGTGGTTGGCCAGGGCCTCGTACACGCTGAGTTCGGGCAGGCCGACCACGCTCCAGAAGTCGGGGTCTTCGCGGCGCTGCCGCTCCAGGCTCTGGCGCACCCGCTGGATGCGCTCGGGCTCGAAGCCGCCCCAGCGCCGGTCGGTGGCGCGCGCCAGCAGCTCGGCCGCCACCAGGTTCATGGCCGGGTAAAACAGGTCGGACTGGCCGGTCTGCAGCGCCAGCGCCTCGGCCCGGCGGTAGTGCTCGGCCATGCGCTCGATGGCCCGTTCGCTGGCTCGGGCGTCTGCCGTTGAAGGGGCCACGGAGGCGGCCACGCCTTCGAGGCGCACGAGCCGCTTCCAGGTCGATCCCAGCAGGCTTTCGCGCTCCACCGTGGGCGACAGGGCCACCAGTGCTTCGAGCACCCGAACCGCCTCGGTGAGCTCGGTGCGACCCTGTTCCACCAGGGCGTTCACGGTGGCGGGTTTGGCCCCTTGCGCCACTGCCTCTTGCAGGCGTGTCCAGGCCTGGCGTGCGCCCAGATTGGCCAGCTGCTCGTTGGCTTTCACCGAAGCGCTGCCGTCGTTGGCGGCCACGGCGCGGCGGTACCAGTGCAGCGCGCGGTCGATGTCGCGCGCCGCGGCCCAGGCCACGCCGTAAGCCTCGGCCACCGCGCCCATGCTGCCCCACTCGCCCTCGAAGCGGGCTTCGAGGTAGCGGATCTTTTCGCGCTGCGACTCGGCCCCGGCGCCTTGGGTGGCGCTTTGCACCGCCAGCGTTTCCAGCGCCAGCGCCAGCGCCACGGGCGATGCCACACCGCCGTAGATCTTGGCCAGCGACGGGGGCGCGCGGCGCGTGTCGACCTCGTTGCGTTGCCACACCCAGTCGGGGTCGCCGTAGCACTGGTAGGCGGCCCAGGTGTTGCCCAGCGGATTGGCGTTGTAGGCGGCGAGACGGCCGGCCTGCACCGCGTCCATGAAACGCTGGCCCGAGAGCAGGGCGCGGTAGAACGCGGTGGCAAACAGGTTGGCGGGTTCGTCTTCCACCGCCCAGCCTGCTGCCACCACGCAGCGCACGCCGATGCGGATCAACTGCTTGGCCACACCGGCGGCGAACTGCGAACGGTCGTAGCCGCTCTTGAGCAGCTTTTCCGGGTCGGCCGCGAGGTGGCAGCAGTTCAGAAACACCAGCTCAGGCACCACCCGCATGGCCTGCACCTCGCGCGGGCCCAGGAAGGTGTTGTCGCTCAGCACCACGCCGCGCAGCAAGGGTGGTTTGTCCCTGCGCAACAGCTCGGGCTCGCCGTGACCGGCGATGTGCACGATGCGGTAGCGCCGCGCCAGCAGCGCGGTGGTCACGGCGGCGGCGTCGGGCCCGAGGTTGTCGTCGGGCGCGATCAGCGCGTGCACACGCGACGGATCGAGACCGAGCTGGCCGCTGAGCGCCTCCACCACCGCTTCGGCTTCGGAGCGCGCGGCCGGCAGCGGCGGGTAGAGCGCCGGGTCGCACAGCGGCTCGCCGATGACCAGCACACAGTCATCGGGCCGTGCATCGCTCACCTGCGTGCGAAACGCGACGGTGCGCAGGCGGCGCAGCAGCTTGTTGCGGATGGCCCAGGGCGCGTCGGGTCCACCGCGGCCATCGTCGGGCGCGTCCAGCAGCTCCCAGGGTATGGCGGCGGTGCCGTCGTCAAGCTCGAGCAGCAGCTCGGTGGTGCCGCCCAGGCTGGCCTCCATTTCCACCGGCACCAGCAGCTGGAAGAGGGTGCGGCCGATGTGCCGGTCGCGGTTGGCGTCGTTCGACGCCCGGCGCACCAGCTCGCCCACCAGCCGCGCCTGCGTGGCCTGGGCGCGCACCTCGGCGCGTGCGCGCTGGGTGTCGAGCGTGTAGACGATGCTGGGCTCGCCGGTGTCGTCGATGACGGTCACCGCGCTGATGAAGTCGTAGGCGGTGCCCCGGTAGCCCCGATCCAGCGGCCGGCGCAGCGCACCCACGCCTGAAACGATGGTGGGCGAGAGCACGAAGTGGCCGGGCGCGGTGGCGCACAGCAGCGTCAAGGCGCTCCAGGCGTCGGTGGCGCGGTCGAGATAGAGCTCCACGATGTGCAGGTGGCTCACCCGGGGCCATCCGCCTGCGCCGAGCTTTTCGTTGGCCTCGCGCACCCCCTGGGCCAGCGCCTGGGCCGAGGTGCTCA
>JAJNQE010000064.1 GCA_021154985.1 Hydrogenophaga sp. | reverse complement strand
CGGGCCGCCTGGTTCGCCGCGGTGGACGAGGTGGACGGCCTGCGTGCCGTGCTCGACGACCCGCGGGTGGCCGGCCTGCCGCGGCTGGTGATCGGCGGCGGGTCCAACCTGGTGCTCACCGGCGACTTTCCCGGCCTGGTGCTGCACGTGGCCTTTCATGGCCGCAGCCGGGTGCAGGAAGACGCCGAGGCCTTCTACATCCGCGCCGGCGGTGGCGAGAACTGGCATGACTTCGTGCGCTGGACCCTGGAGATGGGCTGGCCCGGCCTGGAGAACCTGTCCCTGATCCCCGGCACCGTCGGCGCCGCCCCGGTGCAGAACATCGGCGCCTACGGCATCGAGATGGCCGAGCACTTCTACAGCCTGCGCGCCTACGATCTGGAGACCGGCAAGACGGTGGGTTTCGACAAGCGCGACTGCGCCTTCGGCTACCGGGACAGCTTCTTCAAGCAGGCCGGCAAGGGCCGCTACCTGATCGCCGCCGTCACCTTCCGCCTGCCCAAGGCATGGGCGCCCAACACCGGCTATGCCGACGTGGCCCGGGAGCTGGAGGCCCGGGGCATCGCCGAGCCCAATGGGTTGCAGATCTCCGACGCGGTCATCGCCATCCGCCGCCGCAAGCTGCCCGACCCGGCCGAGATCGGCAACGCCGGCAGTTTCTTCAAGAACCCCACCGTGTCGCCCGAGCAATGCGCCGACATCATTGCGCGCGAGCCGAAGGTGGTGCACTACCCGATGGCCGACGGCAGCATCAAGCTGGCGGCGGGCTGGTTGATCGACGCCTGCGGCTGGAAGGGCAAGGGCGTGGGCAATGCGGGGGTGGACGAGCGGCAGGCGCTGGTGCTGGTGAACCGGGGCGGCGCCACCGGGGGCGAGGTGATGACGCTGGCCAAGGCGATCCAGACCAGCGTTTATGAGCGTTTCGGCATCCTGCTGGAGACCGAGCCTGTGGTGGTTTGACACGCCGCGCTGCGCGAGCGCGGCAGCCCTTCACATCAGCAGGTGCTCGCCCGCGTTGTCCCCGCCCAGGATCACGTAGTTCACCTTGCGCACGTCCATCAGCTTGGTGCCGCCCGCATAGCTGATGGAGCTCTGCACGTCCTGCTCCATTTCCACCAGCGTGTCGGCCAGCTTGCCCTTGATGGGCTCCAGAATGCGCTTGCCTTCCACGTGCTTGTACTCGCCCTTGTTGAAGTCGCTGGCCGAACCGTAGTACTCCTTGTAGAGCGCGCCATCCACCTCGACCGTCTGGCCCGGTGACTCCTCGTGGCCCGCGAAGAGCGAGCCGATCATCACCATGCTGGCACCAAAGCGCACGCTCTTGGCAATGTCGCCGTGGCTGCGGATGCCGCCGTCGGCAATGATGGGCTTGGTGGCGACGCGCGCGCACCACTTGAGCGCGCTGAGCTGCCAGCCGCCGGTGCCAAAACCCGTTTTCAGCTTGGTGATGCAGACCTTGCCCGGGCCCACGCCCACCTTGGTCGCGTCCGCGCCCCAGGTTTCCAGATCAATCACCGCTTCGGGCGTGGCCACGTTGCCCGCGATCACGAACGACGACGGCAGCTTTTCCTTCAGGTAACCGATCATGTTCTTCACGCTGTCGGCGTGGCCGTGCGCGATGTCGATGGTGATGTATTCGGGCGCCAGGCCCTCGGCCACCAGCTGGTCCACCGTGGCGTAGTCGGGCGCCTTCACACCCAGCGAAATCGAGGCGAACACACCCTGCGCGCGCATGTCGCGCACGAACTGCAGGTTGTCCAGGTCGAAGCGGTGCATCACGTAGAAATAGCCATTCTTGGCCAGCCAGACGCAGATGGACTCGTCCACCACCGTCTTCATGTTGGCCGGCACCACCGGCAGGCGAAACTTGCGCCCACCGAGCTCCACGCCGGCGTCGCATTCCGAACGGCTTTCCACGCGGCATTTGCGCGGCAGCAGCAGGATGTTGTCGTAGTCGAAAATTTCCATGTGAAACCAGGCTCCAGAAAACTGTTGTTGAACAGGGAGAGCGCTTGGCTTGGCCGGCTTTGTGCGTCGGGCACAAAAAACCGGGCGCAAGAATCTTGGGCCCGGTGACTGATTCTAGGCGCCTTGGGCGCATCGGGGGCGGCTTTGCGCGGTGGCCGCACCGTATGAAGGCCATACGCATGACCGTATACGGCGCGCGGCGCAGGGCGCTTTCTACAATCGAAGCATGCTGTTTGAAGAATCCGTCGCCCCGTCCCCGCTGCTCGCGGGCCTCAATGCCGAACAGGGCGCTGCGGTCATGCTGCCCGCCGAACATGCGCTCATCCTGGCCGGGGCCGGTTCGGGCAAAACCCGGGTGCTCACCACCCGCATCGCCTGGCTGCTGCAAACCGGGCAGGTGACCCCTGGCGGCGTGCTGGCGGTGACCTTCACCAACAAGGCCGCCCGGGAGATGATGACGCGGCTCTCCAGCATGCTGCCGGTGAACGTGCGCGGCATGTGGATCGGCACCTTTCATGGCCTTTGCAACCGCTTCCTGCGCGCGCACCACAAGCTGGCCAACTTGCCGGCCACCTTCCAGATTCTCGACACGCAGGACCAGCTCTCGGCCATCAAGCGCCTGTGCAAGCAGTTCAACGTGGACGACGAGCGTTACCCGCCCAAGCAGATCCAGTACTTCATCAGCGGCTGCAAGGAGGACGGGCAGCGCCCGCGCGACGTGGTGGCGCGCGACGCGGAAACGCTCAAGAAGGTGGAGCTGTATGCGCTGTACGAAGAGCAATGCCAGCGCGAAGGCGTGGTGGATTTTGGCGAGCTCATGCTGCGCTCCTACGAAGTGCTGCGGGACTTTGAGGCTGTGCGCGAGCACTACCAGCGGCGTTTCCGCCACATCCTGATCGACGAGTTCCAGGACACCAACCGCCTGCAGTACGCCTGGATCAAGATGTTCAGCACACCGCCGATGGCGGGCCTGCCGGGCGCGGGCAACGCGGTGTTTGCGGTGGGCGACGACGACCAGAGCATCTACGCGTTTCGTGGTGCGCGCGTGGGCAACATGGCCGACTTCGTGCGCGAGTTCAACGTGCGCCACCAGATCAAGCTGGAGCAGAACTACCGCAGCTGCAGCAACATCCTCGACTCCGCCAACGAGCTCATCAGCCACAACACCCACCGCCTGGGCAAGAACCTGCGCACCGACGCCGGGGCCGGCGAGCCGGTGCGCGTGTTCGAAGCCACGAGCGACTTTGCCGAAGCGCAGTGGATGGTCGACGAGATGAAGCAACTGGCGCGCGAAGACGTGCCCAAGGCCGAGATGGCCGTGCTCTACCGCAGCAACGCGCAAAGCCGTGTGGTGGAAACGGCGCTGTTCAACGCGGCCATGCCCTACCGCGTGTACGGTGGCCTGCGCTTTTTCGAGCGCGCCGAGATCAAGCACGCGCTGGCGTATTTGCGCTTGCTGGAAAACGCCAACGACGACACGAGTTTTTTGCGTGTGGTGAACTTCCCGCCGCGCGGCATTGGGGCGCGCAGCATTGAGCAGCTGCAGGACGTGGCGCGCAGTTCGGGCTGTTCGCTGCACGACGCGGTGAGCGCGGTGACCGGCCGCGCCGGCGTGGCCATCGGCGCTTTCGTGGCCAAGCTTGATGTGCTGCGTGAGCGTTCGGTGGACATGACGCTGCCCGAGATCATCGAGCTCATCCTCGACCACAGCGGCCTGGTGGAGCACTACCGCGCCGAGCGCGAAGGGCAGGACCGGGTGGAGAACCTGGAGGAACTGGTGAGCGCGGCCAAGAGTTTTGTGGGCATCGAAGGCTTTGGCCGTGATGCCGTGGCGCGCACGGCGGATGGGGCAGCGTTGACGCAGAGCCCGGTGAGCCAGGGGTTCAACCCGGAAGAGCCCTCACCCCAACCCTCTCCCAGAGGGAGAGGGAGTGAATTGCCCCCTCTCCCTCTGGGAGAGGGCGGGG
>JAJNQE010000058.1 GCA_021154985.1 Hydrogenophaga sp. | reverse complement strand
GCAGCGGGCGAGCAGAGCGACGGCATCGGGCAGGTGAACGTGGCGGTGACGCAGCTGGACCAGATGACGCAGCAGAACGCCGCGCTGGTGGAGCAAAGCGCCGCCGCCGCCGAAAGCCTCAAAGACCAGGCCAGCCGACTGACCGAAGTCATCAAGATTTTCCGCATTGACGCGGCTCAGGCGCACAGCGCGCCGGCTGTGGTGGCCAAACCGCCGGTCAACGCCTTCAAACCCGCAGCCCACAAGCCCGCGAGTCCCAAGCCGGCGCTGGCCGCACCGACCGCTCCCAAGGCAGAAGCGCCGAAAGCCGCGGCCCCCGCCGAAGCGCCCAAGCGCCCGGCAGCGGTGGCCGCGCGACCCGCGGTGACCGCTGGCGCCGAGGGCGACTGGGAAAGTTTCTGACACCCGCCTGCGAATCGATACAAGAGAAGACAAGCCATGCAACAACTGATGCGACAGTTCTCCATCCGCACCCGAATGATGGGCGCCATCGGCGTCGTTCTGATCCTGCTGACCATGATCGGCGGCGCCGGTCTGTGGGGCATGAACCGATTGCACGCGCTGAGTGTGGAGTTTGTCGATCACGCCTTTGAAGAGACCCTGACGCTGTCCCGCCTGCAGGTGGCACTGGGCGACATGGGTCGCTTCGAGAAGGACATGATCATCGGCTACGAGAAGCCTGAAGAAGTGGCCAAGGCCAAGACCCAGTGGCAGGGCGCGCGCGACGCCGCCCTGCAGCAGATGGACCACATGCTGGTGGGTGATGAAGACGGTGACAACGAGGTCGTGCGCGAGATGAAGGACCAGCTCACGGCCTACGCCAACGCGGTGGAGCCGGTCACGCGCCAGCTGGCCGACAACGGCTACGACACCGCCACCGTGGCCAACCGCATGCTGGCGCGCGCGCACGAGCAGTACGCCGGCATCCTGGTCAACCTCAAGCGGGTGGAAGAGGTGCTCAAGGTCGAGGCCGCCACCTTGCAGCAGGAAGAGAAAGACATCAACGCCCAGACCTTGCTCATCTTCGGCGTGGCCGTGGCGCTGGCCGCACTGATCGTGGTGCCCACCACGCTGTCCAACATGCAGAGCATCTGCACCCCGCTGGACGAAGCGCAGCGCGTGGCCACCGCCATCACCAACGGCGACCTCACCCAGTCGGTGCACACCACCGGCAAGGACGAGCTCGCCGCCCTCATGCAGGCGCTGGGGGGCATGCAGGCGTCGCTTTCGCGCATCGTGGGCGAGGTGCGCAACAGCACCGACAGCATCGGCACCGCCAGCGAAGAGATCGCCAGCGGCAACCAGGACCTGAGCGCGCGCACCGAGCAGGCCGCGAGCAACCTGCAGCAGACAGCCGCCAGCATCGACCAGATCAACAGCACCGTGCGCCAGAGTGCCGATTCGGCGCGCCAGGCCACGCAGATGGCCGTGGCCAACGCCGAGGTGGCGGTGCGCGGCGGTCAGGTGGTGAGCCAGGTGGTCACCACCATGGACGAGATCAACCAGAGCAGCCAGAAGATCGGCGACATCATCGGTGTCATCGACGGCATCGCGTTCCAGACCAACATCCTCGCGCTCAATGCGGCGGTGGAGGCGGCGCGCGCCGGTGAGCAGGGCCGTGGCTTTGCCGTGGTGGCGGCCGAGGTGCGCAGCCTGGCGCAGCGCAGTGCGCAGGCCGCCAAAGAGATCAAGGTGTTGATCGAGGCCAGCGTGGGCAAGGTCGAGACCGGCTCGCGCCTGGTGACCCAGGCCGGCAGCACCATCGGCGAGATTGTGGCGAACGCAGAGAAAGTCTCGGCGTTCATCAGCGACATCACCACCGCCGCCCAGGAGCAGTCGCAAGGCATTGGCCAGGTCAACGCCGCCGTGACGCAGCTGGATCAGATGACGCAGCAGAACGCCGCGCTGGTGGAGCAAAGCGCCGCCGCCGCCGAAAGCCTGAAAGACCAGGCCAGCCGCCTGGCCGAGGTGGTGCGGGTGTTCCGTCTCTCGGGCAACGGGGCGTTGGCCTGAACCGACCTGTGCCCACAATGAACTTCAACCAACGCCTCGTCACCGCCTTCATCGCCCCGGCCGCTCTGTTCGTCGCTGGATTGGCGGCCACCATCTGGTCGCTTGCGCACACGCAGTCCAAATTCGACCAGTACATCAACACCGAGCAGGCCACCGCCAGTGGTCTGCAGGACATGTACGCACAGGGCCTGCAAATGGGTCAGGCATTGCGCAACATCCTGCTGGATCCCAACAACCCGCAGGCCTATAAAAACCTGGAGGGTGCGCGCTCGGCTTTCGATGCCGCCTACCAGAGCACACAGGCCGCCGCAGCGGGCACACCGACGGCGGCCGCGCTCGCCCCGCTGGCGGGGCTGCGTGCGGCGCAGGCCCAGGCGCAAGACAAGGTGCTTGCCTTGGTCAAGACCAGCGTGCCCGATGCGGTGCAGATGCTCAACGCGGAAGAAACGCCCGCCTGGCGCAAGCTGCGCGGTGAACTGCTGGCGCTGGGGAAGGCGTCCCAGGAGCTGTCGGCACAAACCCACCAGGCCGTCAACGCGGGCGCCGACCGTGCGCGCAATGTGGCTTTGGCTCTCGCCCTGCTGGCGGTGGCCGTGGCTGCGGTGCTCGGTGTCATGGTGCGTCGCACACTCAAGCGCGAAATCGGCGGCGATCCCGCGGCCGCGCGCAGCGCGCTGCGCCGCATCGCCGACGGCGACCTCAGCGGCGCCACCCCTCCGGTCAACGACGCCAACAGCCTGATGGCCGCGTTGGCCGCGATGCAAACGTCCATGCGCACCCTGGTGGGCCAGGTACAGGCGTCCAGCGTCGGCATCGAATCCGCATCGCAAGAAATTGCTTCGGGCAACCAGGATCTGAGCGCGCGCACCGAGCAGGCGGCGAGCAACCTGGAGGAGACGGCGGCGAGCATGGAAGAACTCACCAGCACCGTGCGCCAGAGCGCCGACGCCGCACGCCAGGCCAACCAGCTGGCCGCCAGCGCCGCCGAGATTGCGGTGCGCGGTGGTCAGGTGGTGGGCCAGGTGGTCACGACCATGGACGAGATCAACCACAGCAGC
>JAJNQE010000049.1 GCA_021154985.1 Hydrogenophaga sp. | reverse complement strand
CGGCGTGGTGCGCGCACCCTCGCTGTTCTCGATCACCTTGGTGGTGTTGCCTTCCATGATGGCCACGCACCTCGACCCAGGCGTCGCCGTTGTCGGCCGCCGCGATCTTGTAGGGCATCAGGTCGATGTCCTTCTGCACTTCCTTCTCGGTGAACTTGCGGCCGATCAGGCGCTTGATCGCGTACAGCGTGTTGCGCGGGTTGGTCACGGCCTGGCGCTTGGCCGAGGCGCCCACCAGCACTTCGCCGTCTTCCTGGTACGCCACGATCGACGGCGTGGTGCGCGCGCCCTCGGCGTTCTCGATCACCTTGGTGGTGTTGCCTTCCATGATGGACACGCACGAGTTGGTGGTGCCCAGGTCAATGCCGATGATTCGTCCCATGTTGTTGCTCCGTCTGGAAAAAAGATTGTTGAAAACGATGTGGATGAGGTGTGGATAAGTCGGACTCTTTTCAAGAGTGCGGCCTCTCCAAAAACTTATTTGGGTGCGCTCACCGTGACCAGCGCCGGGCGCAGCACGCGGTCGGCGATGGAGTAGCCCTTTTGCAGAACGCTCACCACGGTGTTGGGCTCCTGCTCGGCCGGGACCATGCTGATGGCCTGGTGCTGGTGCGGGTCGAACTTGGTGGTGCCGGCCGGGTTGATCTCCAGCACGCGGTGGCGCTCCAGCGCGCTCTTGAGCTGCTTGAGCGTGGCTTCAGACCCTTCGCGCAGCTGCTCGCGCGTGGCTTCCGAAATGGCCAGGCCGGCTTCCAGGCTGTCGGCCACCGGCAGCAGGCTCTCGGCAAAACTCTCCACCGCGAACTTGCGCGACTTGCTGATTTCTTCTTCGGCGCGGCGGCGGGTGTTCTCGGCCTCGGCCTTGGCGCGCAGGAACTGCTCGGCCAGGTCGGCGTTTTGCGCCTTGAGGGTGGACACCTCCTGGGTCAGCGCGGTCAGGGCATCGGCCTCGTTGGCCGCCGCGGCTGCCATCGCTTCTTCCGGGCTCACGGCCGCGGTGGGGTCCGGGGACACGTTGTCGGCGGGCTGGTTGTCTTGGCTCATGGAAGTGAATGGAAAAGTTCGTGAAAAAAGGTGGGCAACGCTGGCCGCAGGCAGGCACATGGGGGCGCAAGGCGCGGTTTCAAGAAGGCGACAGGTGTTTTGGCGTGGCGGGGCCCACAATCGGCCCCTTTCCAAAAACGACACAACAGGTTGAACCCATGAAACTCTTTCGCCATGGACCCGCAGGTGCCGAGAAACCCGGTCTGATCGACGCCAGCGGCACGCTGCGCGACCTCTCGGGGGTGGTGGCCGACATCCACCCGGCCACCCTGGGGCGTGATTCTATGGCCCGTCTCGCCGCACTCGATCCGACCGGTCTGCCCGCCGTGCCACCGGGCACCCGTTTTGGCCCCTGCGTGGGCGGTGTGGGCAATGTGATCGGCATCGGCCTGAACTACGCTGACCACGCTGCTGAAGCCGGCCTGAAGCCACCTGGCCAGCCGATCGTGTTCAACAAACACACAGGCGCGATCTGCGGCCCTTTTGATGACGTGTGGCTGCCCCCGGGCGCGCAAAAGCTCGACTGGGAGGTGGAGCTGGGCATCGTGATCGGCCGGCGCGCCTGGCATGTGAGCGAAGACGATGCCATGGACTTTGTGGCCGGTTTCTGCCTGGTCAACGACGTGTCGGAACGCGCTTACCAGATGGAATATGAAGGCCAGTGGGCCAAGGGCAAGAGCTACCCCACGCACTGCCCCATGGGCCCCTGGCTGGTCACGCCCGATGAGCTGGGCGACCCGCAGGACGTGGATCTGTGGCTCGATGTGAATGGTGAGCGCCGCCAGACGGGCAACACCCGCACCATGATCTTCGGCGTGAAGACCATCGTGAGTTACCTCTCCCGTTTCATGGTGCTGCAGCCCGGCGACCTGATCCCCACCGGCACGCCACCCGGCGTGGGCATGGGCCACAAGCCGCCGCTGTACCTGAAGGCTGGAGACGTGATGGCGCTGGGTGCTCGCGGGCTGGGCGAGCAGCGCCAGACCGTGGTGGTCAGCCCCGGCGCCTGATCAGGCGCCCGGCTGGTGCGCTGCGGCGCCGGCCGAGGCGCGAGCCTGCTGGTGCGACCACCGAGTGGCAAACGTTTGCACATCGCTCAGGCGGCGTGCGAGTTCGGCGCCCTGGGGCGTGAGGCGGTAGCCGTGGCCGCTGTGGTCCACCAGGCGCGCCGCTCGCAGCTCCTTGATGCGGGTGTTCAGCGTGTTGGGGGTGACGCCGCCCACGCTGTCCTGCAGCAGGCGAAAGGTCTGGGGGTGGCCGTCGGAGAGGGCCCAGATCACCCGCATGGCGTAGCGCGATTCGAGCAGGTCGAAGAGCTGGATCACGGCAGCGTTGTCCTTGGCACTCATGCGATGTCTCCTGAGGGCCCGGCGAAAGCCCGAAAGAGAACTATAGACACGAAGCCAGGGTGCTACCAGTTTGCTAGCTGCGTGCGCCGCAGCAATGTGGCGCAAAGACCCAAGCTACGGATTTACCCGGATTGTCAGGCGCCAGCGCGCCGGTAGACCTTGCGCAGCAAGGCGCTGAGCGTTTGCAGTTCGGCCGGGGTCAGGGAGTGCGTCGCTTCCCGTTCCAGTTCGGTGGCGGTTTTCTGCGCCTGGTTGTGCAGGCGTTGCCCCTCCGGGGTGAGGTGCAGGCCCTGGGCACGGCGGTCGGTGGGATGGGGTTGGCGTTCGATCAGGCCGCGCTTGTGCAGGGTCTTGACCATGCCCACCAGGTTGGGCGGCAGGATGTCGAGCGCGGCGCAGATCTGGCGCGAGGTCACGCCGGGGTTGTGCGCCACCACGGTGAGCACCGAGAAGTCCACCGGGCGCAGGTCGTAGGGCGCCATGCGGCGCAGAAACAGCGCAATGATGGTGAGCGCGGCGCGCCGGGCGTTGTAGCCGAGCAGGGTTTCCAGGTACGAGGTGTCGACCTCGGGAGCCTCGCCCGGTGTGCCCCCCAGGACGCCATCGCCCAGCAGGCTTTCGCCGGTGTCTTTTTTGCGCGGCCCGCGGGGGCGGCGCATGGCATTGGCGGTGGACGTCTCGGGCATGGCGTCAGAGCATAGCCGGGGCTGGCCGCCCGGTCTCCAGGGTGGTGCGCATCATCACCATCCGCATGTCGAACTCGGGCCACACCCAGCGCCAGAAGGCGGCGTGGGCAGTGCCATCGTGCCCGGGGGTGTTCTGCAGGCGATCCCAGGCCCAGGCCATGAGCAGCAGGGCCACGGCGCGCAGAAAGTCGTCGGCCAGCCAGAAGGGTTGACCGGGCGCTGCACCGGCACCGGGCAGCACCTGCTCTTGCACGAAGGCGCCGAAGGTCTGCAGCGCCTGTTGCGTGCGCGGGCTCTGGCCGGGTTCGGCGGCCAGCTCGGTCAGCAAGGTCTGGAGCGCTGCCGCGCCGTCGGGCAGGGTCTTGCGCACCAGCAGGTCGATCGCCTGAATCTCGTTCGTGCCTTCGTAAATCATGGCCACGCGCGCGTCGCGCACATGTTGCTCGACGCCCCATTCGCGCACGTAACCGTGGCCGCCGAACACCTGCAGGCAGGCGCTGGCGCCGTTGAACGCCTGTTCGGTCCACGCGGACTTGAGCACCGGCGTGACCAGGCTGCACCAGCGCGCCGCGGCTTCGCGTTGCGTGGCTCCTGGGTGGTGTTTCTGGGTGTCGAGTTCGAGCGCGGTGCGGTAGGCGATGACGCGCCCGGCGTCGATCCAGGCGCGCTGGGTGGCCAGGATGCGCTGGATGGCCGGGTGCAGGGCAATGGCGTCGGACTCACCGGCGCGGCTGCCGCTGCCGGGGGCGCGCATCTGGCGGCGCTCCTGCGCATAGGCATTCGCCTTCTGCCAGGCGGCGTCGAGCAGGCCCACGCCCTGCAGGCCGACCAGCAGGCGCGCGGCGTTCATCATCACGAACATGGCGTTCAGGCCCTTGCCCGGTTCGCCCACGATCGAGGCGGCCGCTTCGTCGAAACGCATCACGCAGGTGGGGCTGGCGTGGATGCCCATCTTCTCTTCGATGCGTTCGCAATGCACCGCGCTGCGCGTGCCGTCCGCTTCGAACTTCGGCACCAGGAACAGCGAGAGGCCTTTGGGGCCGGGCGGTGCATCGGGCAGGCGCGCGAGCACCAGGTGCACGATGTTGTCGGTGAGGTCGTGCTCGCCACCGGAAATGAAGATCTTGGTGCCGCTGAGGGCGAAGCGGCCGTCGGGCAAGGGCGTGGCTTTGGTGCGCACCAGGCCCAGGTCGCTGCCTGCGTGGGGTTCGGTCAGGCACATGGTGGCCAGCCATTCGCCGGTCGCGAGCTTCTCCAGGTAGCGTGCCTTCAAGGCGTCGGAGCCGTGGTGGCGGATGCACTCGTAGGCGCCGTGCAGCAGGCCCGGCGCCATGGTCCAGCCGTGGTTGGCAGCGTTCAGCATTTCGTGCAGCACGGCCTCCACCACGGTGGGCAGGCCCTGGCCACCGTCTTCCACCGCGCAGGCCAGCGAGGGCCAGCCGGCCTGCCAGAAGGCCTGGTACGACTCCCGAAAACCCGGCGGCATGGTGACGTTGCCATCGTTCCATCGAGCACCTGTTTCGTCACCGCTGCGGTTGAGCGGTGCCACCACCTCGCCCACGAATTTGCCCGCCTCTTCGATCACTTGCGTCAGCAGGGCGGTGTCGGCGTGCTCGGCCATGGGCGGCAGCTCGACCAGGCGCTCGTGCGCGTGCAGCACGTCGAACAACACGAAGGCGTGGTCGGCCGCGACGGGCTGGTAAGCGCTCATGCTGTCGTAGCCTTGCGCGCACTGCCCAGGTAGGTCTCGATCACGCGCGGGTCGCTGGCGAGTTCGCTGGCGGGCCCCTGGGCGCTGAGTTCGCCCATCTCCAGCACATAGCCGTGGTCGGCCACCTGCAGCGCAGCGCGCGCGTTCTGCTCCACCAGCACGATGGTCACGCCGGTCTGGCGCAGGCGTTCGATGATGGAAAAGATCTCGCGCACGATCAGCGGCGCGAGACCCAGGCTGGGCTCGTCGAGCATGAGCAGGTCGGGGCTGGACATGAGCGCACGGCCCACCGCGAGCATCTGGCGTTCACCGCCCGAGAGCGTGCCGGCGAGCTGGGTGCGGCGCTCCTGCAGGCGCGGAAAGATGCTGTACACATCGTCGAGCTTGCTGCGCCATTTCGCGTTGCCCAGCCGCATCTGGCGGAAGCCGCCGAGCAGCAGGTTGTCTTCCACCGGCATCGTGCCGAAGAGCTCGCGCTTCTCGGGCACCAGCGCCATGCCGTTCATCACGCGCTCTTCGAGCGTGAGGGTGGTGATGTCCTGGCCGCGAAACAGGATCGTGCCCTGGCCCGGCAGGATGCCCATGAGCGTGTTGAGCAGCGTGGACTTGCCTGCGCCGTTGGGGCCGATCACGGTGATCACGCCGCCGGGCTGGGCCTCGATGGCGATGCCGTGCAGCACCTCGGCGCGGCCGTAGCCGGCGCGCAGGCCCTGGACTTGAAGAATGGGTTGGCTCATGTCAGTGTTCCGTTCCGAGGTAGGCGGCGCGCACCTTCGGGTCTTGCTGCACCTGTTCGGGTGGTCCTTGGGTGAGCAGGGTGCCGAACTCCATCACCACCAGGTGGTCGCAGATCTGCATCACCAGGTCCATGTCGTGTTCCACCAGCAGGATGCTCATGCCCTCACCCTTGAGCTGGCGCAGCACGCCGGCCAGGGCTTGTTTTTCCTGGTGGCGCAGGCCGGCGGCGGGCTCGTCGAGCAGCAGCAGCGTGGGGTCGGCACACAGGGCGCGCGCGATCTCCATCAGGCGCTGCGGGCCCATGGCCAGGTTGCCGGCCTGCTCGTGCAGATAGGTACCCATGCCGATGCGCTCCAGCTGGCGCTGCGCTTCGCGGAACAACTGCTTTTCTTCCGCGCGGTTGGCGCGCAGCATGGCCGGCAGCACGCCCTTGCGGCCCCGCGTGTGCGCGCCCAGCGCCACGTTTTCCAGCACCGTCATGTCCGGGATCATCTTGACGTGCTGGAAGGTGCGCGCCATGCCCAGTTGTGCGATCTCGCGCGAGGGCTTGCCCACGACGTTGCCGCCCTGGAACTGCACCGCGCCGCTGGTGGCCGGCAGCACACCGGTGATGAGGTTGAAGGTGGTCGACTTACCCGCGCCGTTGGGTCCGATCAGGCCCACGATCTGCCCGGCGTGGATCTGGAAGCTGATGTCGTTCACCGCCACCAGCCCACCGAACTGCATGCGCGCCTTCTGCACGTCGAGCACCAGCTCGCCGGTGGCGGGCTTGCTGCGTTCGGGCAAGTCGGCGGCGTCGGTCCAGTCGACCTTGCGCGGGGGCTTGGGCATGTGCCGGCCCACCAGCGACCACAGGCCATCGGGCAGGTACTTGAGCACCACCACGAGCGCGATGCCGAACACGATCACCTCGTAGCTGCCGCTGGTGCCGATCAGTTTGGGCAGCAGCACCTGCAACTGGTCTTCGAGCACGCGGATGAGGCCGGCGCCCACGATGGCGCCCCACACATGACCCACGCCGCCGATCACCGCCATGAAGAGGTATTCAATGCCCATCTTCAGGCCGAAGGCAGACGGGTTGACCGTGCGCTGGAAGTGCGCCAGCAGCCAGCCCGCCACCGAGGCAAAGAGCGCGGCCAGCACGAAGATGGTCACCTTGTAGCGGAAGGTGCTGATGCCCATGGCCTCGGCCATCTGCGAGCCGCCCTTGAGCGAGCGGATGGCGCGGCCGGGGCGCGAGTCCAGCAGGTGGAGCAGGGCGGCGGCAAAGGCCAGCAGGATCACCCAGGTCAGCACGAAGAAGGCGCGACCCTGGCCGATGTCGAAGCCACCGATGGACAGGCTCTGAATGCCCAGCAAACCGTCGTACTTGCCCAGCGCATCGAGGTTGCCCATGAGGTAGTACAGCGACAGGCCCCAGGCGATGGTTGCCAACGGCAGATAGTGGCCCGACATGCGCAGCGTGATCAGGCCCACCAGCAGCGCGCTGCCAGCGGTCAGACCCATGCCGATGAACAGCGTGATCCACGGCGAGAGGCCGGTGTTGAGCGTGAGCCAGGCCGTGGTGTAGGCCCCGATGCCCACAAACGCAGCCTGACCGAAAGAGGTGAGCCCGCCCACACCAGTGAGCAGGGTCAAGCCGAGCACCGTCATGCTGTACATGCCGATGTAGTTGAGCTGGGCGATCCAGAAGTCGGGCAGCGGCAGCACCACGATCAGCGGGATGGCCGCGGCCAGGATCAGCAGGCCGAGGTTTTGAATCTTCGGCATGTCAGTGGTCCTCGTCGGAATGCTTGCTGCGCAGCGAGCGGAAAAGCAGCACGGGGAGGATCAGCGTGAACACGATCACTTCCTTGAAGGCGCTGGCCCAGAACGAACCGAATGCCTCGATCACGCCGACAAACATCGCGGCGATCAGCGCCCCGGGGTAGCTGGCCAGGCCCGCCGCCACCGCAGCCACAAAGCCTTTGAGACCGATCAGGAAACCCGAGTCGTAGAACACGGTGGTGGTGGGGCCGATCAGCAGGCCCGAGAGCGCGCCGATGAAGGCGGCCATGGTGAAGGTGAGCTGGCCCGAGGCCTGCGACGAAATGCCCATGAGGCGCGCGCCGGTGCGGTTGACGGCGGTGGCGCGCAGCGCCTTGCCGCGCAGCGAACGCTCGAAGTACAGCCACAGCAGCACGATCAGTGCGATGGTGGCCAGCGCGGTGATGATGGCCTGGCCCGAGAGCATGACCGGGCCGACGGAGAAGCGCTCGTCCCAGAACGCCGGGTTGCGGAATCCCTCGGCGCCGAAGAACAGCAGGCCCAGGCCGGTCATGGCGAAGTGCACGCCGACCGAAACGATGAGCAACACCAGCGGCGTGGCGCTCTCCAGCGACTGGTAGGCCACGCGGTACACCAGCGGGCCGTACACGGTGACGATGGCCACGCTCAGCGCCGCCTGCACGGCCAGCGGGAACTGCTGCGGTGCGGCCCAGATGGCCACGCCGCACACCACCAGCGGCGCGACCAGCACGCGGGCGGCGGCCTTGGCGGCCACGAGTGCATTGCGGTAGTGCTGCCAGCGACCTGAGAGCTCCATGAGCGCAGCCACACCGGCGAGGATGAGCAGCAGCCACACGGTGCCGGGCACCTTGCCGGTTTGAAAGATGGCCAGGGTGAGTGCGCCATAGGCGACAAACTCCCCCTGGGGAATGAAGATGACCCGCGTGACGGTGAACACCAGCACGGTGGCCAGGCCCAAGAGCGCATACACAGCGCCGTTGGTGAGACCGTCCAGCAACAGAATGCTGGCAATGGAGAAATCCATAAAAAGCCTTCGCGAGAAAAGGAAGCGCGGAAAAAACGCAAACGGCGGCTCAAGATCTTTCGAGACAGACCCCTTCGCGCGGGCCCCTCACCCCAGCCCTCTCCCCAGAGGGGCGAGGGAGCAAGAAGACCCGCAACGCTTGCGTGCCTTCAACCAGGGACACCGAGGGTCCGGCTCCGCCGGCCCCAGGTGTCGTTCCCCCTCCAGGCGCCGAAGGCGCGCCAGAGAGGGGGGAAGCCGCGTCAGCGGCGCAGGGGGGTGTTACCGATTACTCAACTTTGAACTTGCCGTCCACGACCTTGAGCATCACGCCCGTTTCCATCGTGTAGCCCCAGTGGTCGGTGGGCGTCCAGTTCATCACGCCGTGCGAGAAGATGGTGCGGCCCATGGTCTCCATGCTGTCGCGCAGCGCAGCGCGGAACTCGGGCGTGCCGGGCTTGGCCTTCTTCAACGCCATGGGGATGACCTTCTCCAGCACGATCTGCGCGTCGTACGAGTGACCTGCGAACTGGTTGCGCATGCCGGCGCCGACCGATTTTTCGTACTTCTGCACGAAGTCGATCGCCACCGCCTTCGAGGGGTGGCTGTCGGGCAGCTGCTCGGCGATCACAGCGGGGCCGGAGACCACGTACGCACCTTCCACCGCCTTGCCGCCCACGCGCATCAGGTCTTGCGTGGCAGCGGCGTGGGTCTGGTAGATCTTGCCCTTGTAGCCGCGCTCGACCATGGCCATGTGCGGCATGGCCGCGCCACTGCCGGAGGCCACGATCAGCACGGCGTCGGGGTTGGCGGCGGTGATCTTGAGTGCCTGCGGGGTCACGCCGGTGTCGGTGCGGGCGAAGCGCTCGGTGGCCACCACCTTGATGCCCGCCTTCTCCAGCAACGGTGCGCTTTCCTTCAGCCACTGCTCGCCGTAGGCATCGGTGTAGCCGAGGAAGCCGATGGTCTTGATGCCCTGCTTCTTCATGTGTTCGACCACGGCGTGGCCCATCACGGTGTTGGACTGCGGCAGGCGGAACACCCACTTGTCCGCGCCGGGCGGCAGGCCCACGGGCGAGCCGGTCAACTGCACCGTGCCGGCCTCGGTGGCGATGGCGCTCATGGCGGCGGCCACAGCGGTGATGCTGGAGCCGATGATCATGTCGACCTTGTCTTCGGTCACGAAGCGGCGTGCATTGGCCGCGCCCTTGCCGGGGTCGGTCGCGTCGTCCAGGATGATCAGGTTGACCTTTTCACCGGCGATGGTGGAGGGGAACAGCTTGAGCTGGTTCTGCATGGGAATGCCCAGGCCGGAGCCGGGGCCGGTGAGCGAGAGGCTCACGCCGATGTTGATGTCGGCCAGGGCGGCGGTGGTGGCCAGCGCCGTGACGGCGAGGGCAACGAGGGTTTTGACGGCTTTCATGGGTTGTCTCCTTCTGGGGTGGTGGTTGGTGGGGGAACGGGGGTCAGGAACAGAGCGCCTTGATGTCTTCGGGCACGGGAATGGCCTTGATGCGGTCGGGTGCCTCGGGCGGGTGGATCACGAAGGCGCGCGTCTCGGTGCCTTCGCACAACACGTCGTCACCGCGCTTGACCACATGCTTGTGCATGAACACCTTCTCGCGCCACTCGGTCACGCTGGTGTGGATCTGCAGGCGCTCGCCATAGGTGGCGGGGCGCATGAACTTGGTGTGGATCTCCAGCAGCGGCGTGCCGACGATGCCGCGCGTCTTCACCAGTTCGCGCCAGGGCGGTACCCCGTTTTTCACGAAGAAGTTCAACGAGGACGCGTCCATCCACTTGGAGAAGTTGGGGAAGAACACGATGCCGGCGGGATCGCAGTCGCCGAACATGACTTCGACTTCAAAGACAACGACTTTGCTCATCTTGGGGCCATCCGCAGGGCGCCGTCGAGGCGGATCACTTCGCCGTTCAGGTGCGTGTTGGTCACGATGTAGGCCGCCAGCGAAGCGAATTCTTCGGGCTTGCCCAGGCGTGGCGGGAACGGGATGCTGGCGGCCAGCGAGGCCTGCACCGGCTCGGGCAGGGTGCGCATGAGCGGCGTGGAGAACAGTCCGGGCGCGATGGTGCAGACGCGGATGCCGTGCTGCGCCAGATCGCGCGCCATCGGCAGCGTCATGCCCACCAGGCCGCCCTTGGACGCGCTGTAGGCCTGCTGACCCACCTGGCCATCGAACGCGGCCACGCTGGCGGTGAACACCATCACGCCGCGCTCGCCGTCTTCCAGCGGATCGAGTTTGGCGCAGGCCGCGGCAAACAGGCGGCTGGCGTTGTAGGTGCCGATCAGGTTGACGTTGATGACCTTGGCGAAGTCTTCCAGCGGTGCGGCCGAGCCGTCCTTGCCCACCACGCGCTTGGCGCTGCCGATGCCGGCGATGTTCATGAGAATGCGCGCCGGCCCGTGGGCCGCCGTGGCAGCGTCCATGGCGGCCTGCAGGC
Source organism: Hydrogenophaga sp. (assembly GCA_021154985.1). GTDB lineage: Bacteria > Pseudomonadota > Gammaproteobacteria > Burkholderiales > Burkholderiaceae_C > Hydrogenophaga. Next base: position 1,947 of record JAJNQE010000049.1, on the reverse strand, counting down.
TATCGGTGTTGGTGATGTCGCAGTGGCAGGCGATGCCGTTGATCTCGCTGGCCACGCGCTTGGCGTTGTCCAGGTTCACGTCGAGCACGGCCACCTTGGCGCCCAGGCGCGCGAGCTCGCGTGCGGTGGCTTCGCCGAGGCCCGAGCCACCGCCGGTGACGAGGGCAGCGTGTCCTTGAATGTTCATGGTGATGTCCTTGTTGTCATGCTTGTGTGTTTTCGATCAGCAGCGCCATGCCCTGGCCACCGCCCACGCAGGCGCTGGCAATGCCCCAGCGTTGGCCGCTGCGTTGCAGTTCGCGCGCCAGCGTGAGCGTGAGCCGCACGCCGGTGGCGGCGAGCGGGTGGCCGAGGGCGATGGCGCCGCCGTTGACGTTGAGGCGGTCCAGGTCCATGCCGAGTTCGCGTGCCACCGCCAGCGTTTGCGCGCCCTGGGCTTCGTTCACTTCAAAGCGGGCGATGTCGCCGAGCTTCAAGCCGGTGCGCTCCAGCAGCAGGCGGATGGCTGGCGCCGGGCCGATGCCCATGATCTCGGGCGGCACGCCCACCGCAGAGGCCGCCACCACACGCGCCAGCGGCTGCTTGCCGTTGGCCTTTGCGTAAGTGCCGGAGGCCACCACGCAGGCTGCGGCCGCGTCCACCAGCGCGGAGCTGTTGCCACCGGTCTGCACGCCGCCTTCAAACACCGCGCGCAGCTTGGCCAGTACCTCGGGTGGCGAGATGCGCGGGTGGGTGTCGGAAGTCACTTCGGTCACCTTGCCCTGCAGCTTGATGCCGCGCGCCTTGCAGCCGGAGAGTTCGAACTTCTCGCTGATCACCGGGACGATTTCCCCAGCAAGGAAGCCGCTCTCTTGAGCGGCCACCGCCTTGGCGAACGAGGCCGAGGCAAACGCGTCCACCTCCTCGCGCGTGATGCCGTATTGCTTCGCCAGGTTCTCGGCGGTCTGGATCATGTTGATCCCAGCGGCCGGGTCCTTCAGGGCCTCCCACATGTAGTCCTTGAAGCCCACCGGGGCGCCAAGCTTGAAGCCGGTGCGGTGGTCGAACGCGGCAATGGGGTTGCGCGTCATGTTTTCGGTGCCCACCACCAGCGCGGCATCGGCGGCGCCGCCCTGGATGTGTTCACCCGCCTGGCGGAACAGCTCGAAGCCGGTGCCGCAGATGCGCTGCGCCATGATCGCCGGCACCTCAACTGGCACGCCGGCGTACAGGCCGATGTGGCGCGGCAGGAAGAACTGGTCGAAGTCGCCGGGCGCCATGTTGCCGGCGATCACCGAGCCGATGTGTTCGCCCGGCACGCCGGCGCGTGCCAGCGCTTCGCGCGCGGCCTTGATGCCGAGGTCCGTGGGCGAGATGTGGCCCAGCGCGCCACAGTAGTCGACCATGGGCGTGCGCACGCCGGCGAGCAGCCAGACGTCGTCGAAGGCGTTGAAAAATCCGCGGGTGGCCATGTTGTGTTTACTCGGGTTTCAGGATGGCGTGCAGCGTGTCGGCGTGCAGGCGGTCCACGGTTTCGGCGCGGTGCGCGAGCACGGCACGCTGGTTGATCGAGCCCTTGTCGGTGACCTCGCCCCGGTCGATGGTGGGCGGGTCGGCCAGCAGGCACAGGCGCGCGATGCGGCTGGCGCTGCCGGTGGCGGTTTTGGCGAGTTCGGTCACCACGCGCTGGAAGTGCGCGAGCACCGGAGCGCTGTTGAGCACGTCGTGCATGGACGCGTCGGCACCCAGTCCGCTGAGCCCGCGCACCAGCGGTGTGGGGAACACCATGGCACCGACTTCCTTCATGTTCAGGCCGGTCAACACCACGTCCTGGATGTAGGGCGCGCCGGCCGCGATCACCTTGGCGCGCAGCGGGCCCACGCTCACGAAGGTGCCGGTGGCCAGCTTGAAGTCTTCGGCGATGCGGCCGTCGAACTTCAGGCCCTGGTGGATGTCGGTCTCGTCGAT
>JAJNQE010000043.1 GCA_021154985.1 Hydrogenophaga sp. | reverse complement strand
ACTGCTGGCTGCGCCAACCAATGCTCGGCTTCTTCCATCGAACCCAGCACGTTAACTGCAGTGCGGAGGATGCCTCCCATATCGAGCGCAGCACCTGACACGGCCGGCGTCATCGTCGACGCCTTCCGCTTCAGAAGAGTTTTTTCGCTCAGGCCCAGCACAGCGAGCAGATCGCGCTTGGGAATGGACTTGAATGCGGAGAGGAACTCAGCCACCTCGGCCGTAGGTATCCCTGCGAGCACAACTTGGTGGAGTTCCAATTGGCTCAGTTCTCCTTCCTCCAGGTAACGCGCAAGGTGCGTGGATGCACTTAGGGGTACTTTTTCCATGGCTGCTCAAAATTGCGGTGTCTGGGGGAATCGCGACTTGAATCCTCGCGAATATGGCCCCCACGGTCAACTGGCTGCCGATGATGATGACCTCATCTGATCCGTCTCTTCCCCGTTCATGGCGCCACCTCAGCCGGTGCCTCGTGCAAGACCACACCTTTCTTGAGTGCTGCGATCTGATCAAGCACCTGCTTACGTGTGTCCGCTGGCAGGATCGTCACCAAGGGAGAGCTTTGCCGCAACGCCTGCGCACGCTGGCCGCTCGCCAGAGCTCTCCTCCACTGACGATTGAGAAGGATTTGCTCCCACTCCAGCCAAAGACTCGTGGAGCGTGATGATCCTTTTTCGAGCCAACGCTTCAGCGTCGCCTGAGCTTTCCCCACCATTGCAGGATCGGCCTTCAACAGGTCCACAGCTGCCAGGTGGAGGGCCAGGCTCTGCAGGTCTTGAACCGCATGCAGAGATTGATCCGCCGTCGCTGTGACGTGAATGGTTGGCTTGCCGCGGCTCGATCGCGCGGCGCCTTTCGGTGCAGGCTGCATCTTGTCGCCTGCCAGCATAGCGAGTTCGCCTGCCACTCCCAGCACCGACATGACCCGCACAAAAGAGCCCACGGAAGGAGAGGGATCACCGTTTTCGATCGCCCTGAGCGTGTTGCGCGAGATGCCCACCAATTTGCTCATCTCGGTGGTGCTCAGTTCCCGTGCCTTGCGCATCTCCTTCAGGCGGTTGCCAAGCCGCAGCAAGAGATGGCGCTCGAGAACAGGAGAGGGAGTCAAGATAGCCATTTGGTCATTATTGTGACCATAGTGGTTGGGTTGGTCAAAAAAATTCGCACTCTAGCTCGTGTGCCCTTGGGAAGAGTTTTCGGCTGGTGGGGATTCGATGCTTCGACTAACACCGAATACTTGACTGCAGTCGGCCGTGACTTTGTGGTCGAGTAGGCAAAACAACCTTCCTCGCGCACGCGAGGACCTTTGTGGCAGGCGCTAACAACTTTACTGGTCTTTATCGTTACAAGTTTAGTTGTCCAGACGGCCGTCGCTCATCTACACCTAGCACTGGTCATTTTGATTCGGACAGGCCCTAGCGGGGGTGAAAACTCGTTGGCGTCTGCTGGCGACAGGGTTAACTGACGTCCGGACGCGCTACGCCTAGCACCGGTCAATTCGGTTCGGGCAGACCCAAGCGGGGGTGAAAGCTGGTTGGAAGTTGCCGGCGACAGGGTTAACTGACGTTGGGAACTGCCGGGAGTTTGAAAGTGGCGGGCTCCGGGCCTGTCCGGGGACCGTCGGATCGGAAGTTGAGGCTGGTCTGCCAGGCAGGTGATGCAAAGCAAACTTCAAGCCTGCAATCCATCTTCCTGTGCACCCTTAAGACTTTACATAATATACAGACTGGTTCGCTGGAGCATGGTCGGTGACCACTGCATGAGCGCTCGGCGGGGTGGTGATGAAGCCCATCAAAACAGCCATGCCCACCAGCGTCATCACGGCTGCGTGGCCGGCCTCGCGCAACCTGCGGGCGATCCGGGTCCACGTTTCAGCAGCGTGTGCATCGGTTGACCGCTGCGCCTGGAAGTGAGCCCAAAGCACATCCGGGTCCAGCTTGAGCTGGAAGGCAATTCGTTCAGTCACTCGCAAATCGGGCAACGATCTGCCGTGGCGGTAATGACGAATCGAGCCATTAACAATTCCGAGGAATTGAGCCAGCTTGTAATCAGAGCCAATGTGATAGTCGGCCTTGATTTGGTCCAATAGACCATTGATTTCGTATTCCATTCGGCACCTTGCAAGGTTGATGTGACCCGGGAAGGGTAGGGCAAGCCCTGTGCTGTGGCAAGGCGTAACCACCTTCCCATAGTCACACCCCTTACGCTATAGTCCGCTCGCCACCCTGGTTTCCGTGTTCCAAAAGACCGGCGCCTTGCAAGATGTCCCGCCAGGGTGGCACCTTCGAGAGCAAGCCGAGGGTTGCAGGCGCTGGCGAGAGGACGATCTCATGAGCCACTTCCCACGCGACCGGCGCACCCCGGTCCGGTTCGCGGCCGTGCCGCACCTCCCCCACCTGACCCACCGCCTGTTTCCAGCCGACAAATCGTCGCTGCCTGGATGGGAGCTGGAATTCAGCGCCCACGGCAAGCCGTACCGCTGCTTCGTACGGGCGGTGACCCAACGCAGCGCAGAGGCCGAAGCCCGGCTGCAGCTGAGCTACCACTCCCCCGACTTCGACAGCGAGGAAGCCCGGCTCATCAGCGCGCTGCAGGTGCAGACATGAGCACCGAGCTGGAACAGTTCGTCGAGTGGCTCGCCGTCGAGTCAGCAAAGGCCGATGAAGGGTGGAAGCAAGCCACGGAGGAAATGCACGCCGGCGTGGGCCACAGCAAATTTTTGGTGGCCATGAACAAGTTTGAGCTGCACCGCGACCGCCATGAGCGGATCTGGCAGGCGAAGCGGCTGGTGAACGAGTGGCGGGCTTCGCGATGAGCTGCTGCCTCACCCCCCGCCCCGACTGCATGGGCATGCTGATCCCCAGCATTGGCGACCGGTGCCAGGCGCTGCAGACCGAGCTGGCGCGCTTCCCCCGCCCAGGCCCCCAGATCCCCGCCAGGCGCTGCGAACACGCCGCCAGCGGGTGCAACTACCCCGAAGGTGATTGCATGGCGTTGTGCCTGGTGGTGGCGCCGGCCAAGCCGGCATGACGCCGCCACGTCGGCCCCGCGCGCTGGACCTGTTTTGCTGCGAGGGCGGGGTATCCACCGGCCTGGTGCGGGCGGGCTTCGACGTGGTGGGTGTGGACATCGACCCCCAGCCGCGTTACCCGTACGACTTCATCCAGGCTGACGCGCTCACGGTCTGCCTCGATGAGTTCGATTTCGTCTGGGCTTCACCCCCCTGCCAAGCCTTCAGCAAGATCACACCCCGGTCCCACCGCGGCAACCACCCCGACCTGATCGAACCCGTCCGGGCCCGTCTCATCGCCAGTGGCAAGCCCTACGTGATCGAGAACGTGCCGGGTGCACCCATCACCCCCACGCTCAAGCTGCACGGCGCCATGTTCGGCCTGCCGATGCACCGCAACCGCTGGTTTGAATCGAACGTGTGGCTGCTGGCGCCGTCGAATCCGCCGCACAAGCGGGACGGCCGGGCCCATGCGGGCAAGACCTCCGAACTGATCTGCATGGCCGGCTCTT
>JAJNQE010000182.1 GCA_021154985.1 Hydrogenophaga sp. | reverse complement strand
GCGGGGGGGGCGATTCCACGGCCTTGCTGCTGGCTGCACACCAGCGCTGGCCCGGCAGGGTGGTGGCATTGCATGTGCACCATGGCTTGCAGTCTGCCGCTGACGGCTTTGAAACCCACGCGCGGCACTTTTGCGAACGGCTCGGCATTGAGCTCAAGGTCGCGCACGTGCAGGCCGCTCACGAACCCGGGCAGAGCCCGGAAGACGCCGCCCGCCTCGCGCGGTACACCGCGCTGGCCCACATGGCCCGGCAGGCTGAAGTGGACTGCGTGTTGCTCGGCCAGCACGCCGACGACCAGGCCGAGACCCTGCTGCTCGCGCTCAGCCGGGGTGCGGGTCTGCCGGGGCTGGCCTCCATGCCCGAGCGGTTTGAGCGCGGAGGCATGAAGTTCGGCCGGCCCTTGCTGGAAGTGCCCGCGCAGGCCCTGCGCGACTGGTTGCAGGCCGCAGACCACGCGTTTGTGGACGACCCCAGCAACACCGACACGCGCTTCACCCGCAACCGCATCCGCGCCGTGCTCATGCCTGCATGGGAAGCCAGCTTTCCCGGCTTTCGGACCCTGCTTGCGCGCAGTGCACGCCACGCTGCGCAGGCCCAGCGCCTGCTCGACGAACTGGCCACCCTGGACCTGGTGCACACCGGGACACCCCCGCAGATCGAGCGACTGCAGTTGCTCAGCCGCGACCGGCAAGCCAACGCCCTGCGACAGTGGCTGCGCGCCAGCGCCGGGGTGGCGGCCTCCACCGCGCAACTGGACGAACTGCTCGATCAGATCAAGGCCTGCACCACGCGCGGCCACCGCATTCACATCAAGGTCGGCTCGGGCCGTGTAGAACGCGCCGGGGCGTGCCTGCGCTACACCCCCGACCTATAATGGCGGGCTTTGCCCGGCGGCGCAGCCGGCGCGTTCAACCCAACCAATCCAACCCGATGGCCTTGACAGTTCACAAGTACGGCGGCACCTCCATGGGGTCGACCGAGCGCATCCGCAATGTGGCCAAACGCGTGGCCAAATGGCACCGTGCAGGCCACCAGCTGGTGGTCGTGCCCAGCGCCATGAGCGGCGAAACCAACCGCCTGCTGGGTCTGGCGAAAGAGCTCGCCCCGGGCAAGACCACCGCCGCGTACAACCGCGAACTCGACATGCTGGCCGCCACCGGCGAGCAAGCGTCGTCGGCCCTGTTGGCCATTGCGCTGCAGGCCGAAGGCCTGGAGTCGGTGAGCTACGCCGGCTGGCAGGTGCCCATCAAGACCAACAGCGCTTTCACCAAAGCCCGCATCGAGTCGATCGATGACGCCCGCATCCGCGCCGACCTGAACGCCGGCAAGGTGGTCATCGTCACCGGCTTCCAGGGGGTGGACCCCGAAGGCCACATCACCACGCTGGGCCGTGGCGGCAGCGACACCTCGGCCGTGGCCGTGGCAGCGGCCCTCAAGGCGGCGGAATGCCTGATCTACACCGACGTGGACGGCGTCTACACCACCGACCCGCGCGTGGTGCCGCAAGCGCGCCGCCTGGAGCGCGTGAGCTTTGAAGAGATGCTGGAAATGGCGAGCATGGGCAGCAAGGTGCTGCAGATCCGCTCGGTGGAATTTGCCGGCAAGTACAAGGTGCCGCTGCGCGTGCTCTCCAGCTTCACGCCCTGGGACATCGACCTGAACATTGAAGCCGCCTCCGGCACCCTGATCACTTTTGAGGAAAACGAAACCATGGAACAAGCTGTCGTCTCAGGCATTGCGTTCAACCGCGACGAAGCCAAGATCTCCGTGCTCGGCGTGCCCGACACCCCCGGTATTGCCTACCAGATCCTGGGTGCGGTGGCCGATGCGAACATCGAAGTCGATGTGATCATCCAGAACCTGAGCAAAGACGGCAAGACCGACTTCAGCTTCACGGTGCACCGCAACGATTTCCAGAAAACCATGGACCTGCTCAAGGCCAAGGTCGTGCCCACGCTGGGCGCTGCGGAGGTGGTGGGTGATGCGCGCATCTGCAAGGTGAGCATCGTGGGCATCGGCATGCGCAGCCACGTCGGCGTGGCCAGCCGCATGTTCAAGTGCCTCAGCACCGAGGGTATCAACATCCAGATGATTTCGACCTCGGAGATCAAGACCTCGGTGGTGATCGACGAGAAGTACATGGAGCTCGCCGTGCGCTCGCTGCACCGAGAGTTCGACCTCGACCAGACCGCCGACACCATCACCGGCTGAAGGCCTCGCTTCAGAGGAAGAAGCCTGCCGGGATGAGGCATAATACGCAGCTTCCGGAGCGATGACCGAGTGGCCGAAGGTGCTCCCCTGCTAAGGGAGTATGGGGTGTAGAGCCTCATCGAGGGTTCGAATCCCTCTCGCTCCGCCAGACACCAAGCCCCACCGCCAACGGCCGTGGGGCTTTTTTACGTCCGGCGGCGTCCGTGCCTTGACGACGGGCCGCCGTGTTGACCGCCTAGCAAGGACTTTTGCGATGAACGCTTCGCTCGCACCCGCCGACCAGATGCAGCTGGCCGTGCATTTTCATTCAACGGGTCAGCTCGACAGCGCGCGCACCCTGTACGAAGGCGTGTTGCGGCAGTTTCCCAACGACTTCAGCGTGCGTTACCACCTCGGTTTGCTCGAGTCGCAGGCGGGTGATGTGGAGCGAGCCGCGCTGCATTTTGGTCGCGCGGTGCAGACCAACCCGCAGAACGCCGATGCGCAGAACAACCTTGCATTCACCCTTCAGCAGCTCGGCCGCGATGGCGAAGCCTTGCTGGCGTTCCAGCAGGCGCAAGTGCTGCGCCCAACCGATGCCGACATCGCGATCAACCTCGGCTTGCTGCACAAAAAGCTGCGGCAATTGCCGCAGGCGCTGGCCTGTTTCGAGCAAGCGCTCGTTTCGCAGCCGCAGCATGTGGCGCTGCTGTGCAACCGTGGCAATGTCCTGCAGTTGATGGGTCAGCAGGGCGGGGCGCTGGCTTGTTACGAACAGGCGCTCAAGGTTGAGCCCGACAACCCGGTGGTGCTGTGCAATTCGAGCAATGTGCTCGCCGAGCTGGCGCGTTACGAGGATGCCTTGGCCTGCGCCGACCGGGCGACCCGTGCCCATCCCCGGCACGTCCAGGCCTGGGTCGAGCGGGGCAATGCGCTCAAGTTGCTCGACCGCACGGCCGAGGCGGTGTCCAGCTTCGAGCAGGCGCTGCAGATCGAGCCGGGTATGGTGCAGGCCCACACCAGTCTGGCCGCCACGGTACTCAGCGACAGTGTGGACACGGAACGTGTGATCGCTGTCGGGCAGCAGAGCCTGGCCGTGTTCCTGCAAGCCACTTACCTCGCGCCGCGTTTGCGGCAGGCGGGTCTGGTCGTTGGCGCTGCCCGGCTCAAGCACGACGTTCAGCAAGCGCACTGGCTCGCGCGACACGGGCACAAGGTACCGGGTCTGACCGCTTTCCTCAAGACGGGCGAAGCTTTGCTGGACCAGGCGCCGGGCACCGCCGTGCATGCCACGCCGGCTGACCTGGCGCGCATGCAGCCGTTTCTGAGTGCGCCCTGGGTGCACGCCATGCCCCAGCTGCCCGACGTGCTCAACCCAGCCAACGACTGGCCCGCGTTGGAGGACGCCTACCTCGCGGGCACGCCCGAGATTTTGACCATCGACAACTTTCTCTCTGCTCCCGCGCTCCAGGCTTTCCAGGACTTCGCCCACGCTTCGCGCGTGTGGCACGGCGAATACGCCAACAACTACCTGGGTGCCTTCGCCAACCGGGGCTTCAACAGCCCGCTGCACTTGCAACTGGCCCGCGAGCTCAAGCAACGCATGCCGCGCGTGTTCCAGGACTACCTGCTCACGCAGCTGTGGGGGTTCAAGTACGAGCCGTCGGTGACCCGTGGCATCAACGTGCACGCCGATTTCGCCAAGGTCAACCTCAACTTCTGGATCGCACCCAGCGAACACAACCTCGACCCCGACAGCGGTGGCTTGAAGGTGTACGACGTGCCCGCGCCCGAAGACTGGACGTTCGAGCAATACAACATCGACAGTGCACTGATCTACCGTTTTCTGGAGCAGCTTCAGGCGAAGTGCGTGACGGTGCCGCACCGCTGCAACCGCGCTGTGCTGTTCAATTCGGCGCTGTTTCACGAGACAGACACGATCCGGTTCGTCGACAGCTACGAGAGCCGTCGCGTCAACATGACCTATCTCTTTGGCCGCCAGTTGCGCTGAGCGCGCCGCATCTCCATGACTTCTGCTTCTGCGCCTGCCGCGGCCTTGAGCCGCGCTGCCTTTGCCACGCTGCTGCTCATCGCCTTCATGATGGGCGCCAACCACGTCGCGGCCCGGCTCGCTTTCGACAACGGCGTGAGCGTGGCCACGGCGGTCGCGTTTCGCAGTGGCGTCACGGCGCTGGTGGTGGGCCTGATCCTGTTGGTCTATCGGGTGCCGGTGCGGCTGCAGGCGCGCCATCGCAAGGCCCTGCCCGCCATCGGTTTGCTGGTGGGGGTGCAGAGTCTGTGTCTCTATGCTTCGGTCGCCCGGCTCCCGGTGGCGCTGGCCTTGCTGGCCTTCAACACCTACCCGCTGTGGACGGCATTGTGGGCACGCGTGGTGTACGGCCAGCGGCCGCAGCCGCGTGTCCTGCGTGCCATGCCCGTGATGCTGCTGGGTCTGGCGCTGGCGCTGGATGTGTCGGGCGCGGCGTCCGGTCTGGGCGCTTCGGGGCATTGGGCGCAGATCGGCGTGGGCGTGGCGTTTGCGCTCACCGCTGCCGCCACCTTTGGCCTGGCGCTGGTGATCACGCAACACGAGACGGGTGATCTGGACGGCCGCCTGCGCACCGCCACCACCATGACCATCGTGGGGATCATGGCGCTCATCGCGTGCGCCGCGCAGGGCGGTCTGGCCTTGCCGCAAGCACCCGTGGGCTGGTGGGGCCTGTTCGGTCTGACGCTGCTGTACGGCACGGCCTTCACCATCATGTTCACCGTGCTGCCCAAGCTGGGTGTGGTGGGCAACTCGGCCATCATGAACATCGAACCCATCTTCGCGCTGGTGCTGGCCTGGGCGATCCTGGGCCAGTCGATCGCGGCGGTGCAGGTGGCGGGCGGCCTGCTGGTGGTGGCCACGGTGATGTGGCTGGGCCTGCGGAAAGGGTGAACTCAACCCCCGCGGCGTTTCGTTCGTCGCGGGTTTCGGATGACGGCGTCAATCGTCCAGCGAGGCACTCCACCGGTCGTTCCAGCCGTCCCGCTGCGGGCCATCCTTCAGCCCTTCGATGTCACGTCGGTCCCGCTTGGTCGGCCGCCCCATGGTCTGGCTGTGCGCGGGCTCGGGTGCGAGCCGGCGCATCTCGGCGTTCGCGGCCCGTTGCGCCAGCGACGCTGCCGTTTCCTCATAGAGCAGCGCGGCCACCGGCGCCGAAGCGCGCACACCGCTCAACGCACGAACCACCACCGTGCGCACCTCGTGGCCGATGCGCAGCTCCAGCGTGTCGCCGGTCTTCACGTCTTTCGACGGCTTCGCGAGTTGGCCGTTGAGTTTGACGCGGCCTTTGTCGATCTCTTCGCTGCTCAAGCCGCGCGTTTTGTAGAAGCGCGCAGCCCAGAGCCATTTGTCGAGCCGGACCTTGATCGAATGGGGTTCGTTGTGAACAGGTTTCATGCCGGGGTAGCGGGTGGGGCCAGGGGCAGGCGCACGGTCGCGTCCAGCCCGCTGATGTGTCCCGAGTGGGTGCGGTTGACAAGATCGATGGCGCCGTCCAGCGATTGCACGATCTCGCGGCAGATGGCCAGGCCCAGCCCGGACCCGGCCGCACTGCTGCTGTGCCGTTGTTCGGTGGCAAAGGGCTGAAACAGCCGCTCGCGCAGGGTGGCCGAGATACCGGGGCCTTCGTCGCTGATGGTGAGGGCAGCGGTGTGCGTGTCGGTCACCAGCGCCACGGTCAGCGCGGAGCCCGGGGGCGCGTTCTTGATGGCGTTGTGCAGCAGGTTGCGGCTGAGTTCGCGCAGCGCCCATTCGTGCGCACGCACGGGGGCGGGCTGGGTGGTGATGGAGAAGTCGAGCGAGCGATCGGCGATGAGCGCCGAGAGGTCGAGGGCCACCAGCCGCACGAGGGCCGACCAGTCGTGCACCGGCGCGCTTTTCTCCTGCCGCAGTTGCTCCACCTTGGCCAGCGCGAGCATCTGGTTGGCCAGTTCGGTGGCACGCTGCACGGTGTGGCCGATCTCCGTGAGGGCCTGATGCGGCTCCACGTCGCCGCGCTGGGCCGACTGCACCTGCGTCTTGAGCACGGCCAGTGGCGTGCGCAGCTGGTGCGAGGTGTCCCGCACAAACCGTTTCTGGTGCTCCAGCAGGTGCGAGAGTCGTTGCATGTGCTGATTGGTCGCATCCAGCAATGGCAGCAGTTCGCGTGGTGCGCCTTCGGTGGGCAAGGGCGAGAGGTCGTTTTCGCTGCGCGCGCCCAGCGCACTGCTGAGGGCGCGCACCGGCCGGGTGGCGCGCTGCACCACAAACACCACCACCAGCGCGATCACCAGCACCAGCGCGGCCTGGCGCCAGAGGGTGTCGATCAGGATCTGGCGCGCCAGCGTTTCGCGCAACTCCAGCGTCTCGGCCACCTGGATGGTGGCCATGCCCTGTTCGTACACCCCCGAGACCGGTTGCAGCAGCACGGCCATGCGCACCGGCACACCCTGGTATTCGTCGTCGTAGAAGTTCACCAGTGCGGCA